>DAIDID010000030.1 GCA_027459545.1 Candidatus Parcubacteria bacterium
TCAACTAATGAAAAAACTATATCGAGCTAAAGGATCCATTCATACCGCTCTTTTCATTCTTTTAGGTGGTGTTGCGGTGATGTTTATTTTAATAATCTTCTTTAATCTAATTGTTGCGACTGTATTTGTAAATCCGCATTTCATTCCATTAGGTGCTTTATTTACATTTCCTTTTATCGCTGCCGCTTCTTATGCAATTCTTCGAGAAAATCTTTTCAATATAAAAGTTATTAGTACAACTAGTCTCATTTTTTTACTTTCAGTAGGGTCGTTCGCAGAAATCATTTTTTCAAATACTTTAGTGCTAATTCTTTTCCGTAGTGGAATCTTTCTTCTTATTTTAGTATTTGGAGTTAGTTTAATTAAGAGTGTACTAAGGGAGGTTCAGCAGCGCGAAAAAATCGAAGCGCTCGCCAAAGAACTCGAAGAAACAAACGAACGCCAAGAAGGGCTCATTCATTTCATTAGTCACGAAGTTAAGGGATTCTTGGCTCGATATATGGGTGCTTTCTCAGGACTGGAGGATGGCGACTACGGCGCACTCCCTGAGCCTGCTAAAAATCTCATGAGTCAGCTGCTTCCGCAAAGCCGCAAAGACTCCAAGATGGTTATGGACCTCCTGCAAGCGTCTAATTTAAAGAAAGGGACAGTCAGTTTCCAAATGCAACCATTTAATTGTAAAGAGGTGGTTCAAGGAATTATTGATAAATTGAAACCATCAGCTGAGGCAAAAGGTCTTTCGCTATCATTTACTGCGGAAGGAGATGATTCTCGGTTTATGCTCACTGGTGACAAAGAGAAACTCGGAGACCATGTTTTCCAAAATCTCATCGAAAACTCAATCAATTATACCCTCAAAGGCGCAGTCGACATTTCTCTTGTTCGAGAAGATACAAAACTAACCTTCAAAGTAAAAGACACTGGTATAGGGCTAAGCGAAGAAGACAAAGCTCGCCTTTTTACAGAAGGAGGTCACGGAAAAGATTCGATAAAGATAAATGTGCATAGCACAGGGTATGGTTTATTCATAGCAAAGAGCGTTGTAGATGCTCACCATGGAAAAATCTGGGCGGAGTCAGATGGCCCAGGTACAGGATCATCTTTCATTGCAGAGTTCCCCACTATTCCCCCTGCAAGCGTATGAGGTTTTGGTTGTTAATTGCATTCGTACTCACTATTCAAGAAGGTTTATCGGTGCTCGCAACTCTCGTGCGCGCAGAGCAGCTGCACTATTCGTTTTGGATCATTAGTCTTATATGGCTTGGTGTGACTCTTTTACAGATAGCGTTTGGATACTATGTTGGAAAGTTCATCCAAAAGAAATCAAAGGGTTCGAAGCTTGAGCGGTGGGCAGAAAAATATGCACACAAGCTTGAAAAAAGCATCACAAAAAATGGCGAAAAGGTAGCTCTTGTGCTTTTTTCTTCGGCAATTTCTCCTGGAATAGGTGCATTTCTTTTTTCGTGGCTCGATATCTCTTTTGTAGATATTTTTGCATACTCGCTGCTTGGAGATTTGCTCTGGTATCTTTCAACACTCGCGACTGTCTTCGGTGCAGTTGAGCTTCTTTCAAAAGTACGCTTCGGGCTCAGTATTTTAGTTTGCATTGTTGTTGTTATGTACCTTATTTCCTACCTTAGAAAAAGAAAATCCCTTTAGCAAAGTGGTATGATAGATGCATATGGCTCGACAGCCCATCTTTGAATGGCACGCTAAAGAATACGCTTCTGGAGAAAAAAGCGCTGACTGGTACTGGGCAGTTGCGATCGCAGCTATTGCTATAGTAGTAGCGTGTGTGCTTTTCGATAACATCCTACTTGCGCTCGTTGTGATAGCAGGAGCAGGCGCGGCCTGCTTGCAGGCCGCGAAACAACCCCGCATTCATCGTTTTGCCATTACTGATCGGGGCATTAGAGTTGATTCTCAATTTTATACATTTGAAAGCATGTTGCACTTCTCTGTGCTTGAATACCTTGACGAAACCCTCCCACCCGCGCTATCTATTAAAACTCACCACCTTCTCACTCCTCATCTCGTAATTCCGATAGTTGGCTACGACCCGCTCGATGTATACGACTATATCGCTGCACACCTTCCTGAAGGCAAACACGATGAGTCAATAGTCGATCGTATAATTGAAATGATACAGCTGTAGAAGTTTGCAAATACAACCTAAAAACGGTACAGTCACAGAACGAGCAATCGTAAAAGCTTTCGTCGTTCAATGGATAGGACGCAACTTTGCGGAAGTTGTAATGCAGGTTCGATTCCTGCCGAGAGCACCCGTGTGGTACGCTATAAGCATATAAAGCGTATGGATGAAGTCACTTTTACCGAAGAACAAAATATAGCTCGTCCGTCAATTTCCACTGGGTCATCGGGGCTTATTCAATTTGTTCAGAAAAGCGGTTTTGCAAAAGATGAACAACACGCGACGTATGTGCTATTTGGAATTGCTGGAGTGGGAATTTTAATTACACTCATCACGCTCTCAACGCTCCTTTTCGGAGTTGGTCACTCAAAACCAGCCGTACCAACTATTACAGGTGCACCCCGCACCTCTTCATCTCCGTAACTCCTATGACCACCCCCCCTCGCGGCTTCACCTTAATTGAGTTACTAGTAGTAATAGCAATTATAGGAGTACTTTCATCTATCGTTCTTGCCGCACTAAGCACCGCTCGTACAAAAGGCCAGGATGCAGCTCGCACTGAAGATGTAAAATCTTTTAAAACTGCGATGGAGCTTTACTATAACGACTACAATAGCTATCCGACCTCTACTGGATCGAGTAATGGTGACGTACCACTTAGTGATTCTCAACTCAATGCCGAGCTCGTACCAAAATACATTCCATCCATGCCCGCACTGCTTGTAGCGGATGGAGATCACTACTATGCGGGAGGAGCCACAGTCACAGCCGCATCGCGCTACGACATGCTCATTTATCTCGCAAAAACTAATAGCTACTGCACGACTGGGAGTGTTCCTAATACTTTTGGGGATTGGGGCAACTCTACGGCTTGTAATTTCTAGAGGTTCTGAAGTTGACGATTCACACGCTCCTCTACCAAGAGGCGCGGCGAGCCGTAGGCGAGCCGACTTAGTGTCTGAATATTTTCTTTTGTTGAGGATCCTCCGATAGAAGCTTCAGGTGGTAGTCCTATTCCAGAAAAAGCACTGCTCGTCTTGCCATTTATCATAAGTTTTATGTAGAAATTAAAACGCGGCAACCCCATAAAATTATGTGGTTGAAGCGGTTCAAACTCCTTTGCGAGAATGGTTGCGTCTTCTATTCCTACCTCAAAAGACACGAGCGTTCCGACATTTCCAAGCACGCTGTCTTTTATTGGCTCTGGCAATTGTGCAAGGTATTGATTTGTAATATGCACACCAAGTCCATACTTTCGAGACTCGCTGAGCAAACTTATAAAGGTATCTGTAGTAAAGTTCTGAAACTCATCTACGTATAAATAAAATGGGTGGCGCTCGCTTGGTGCGAGGTTTGCCCGCTTAAGAATTGCAGCTTGAAGTTTTGAAATTAAAATAAGCCCGAGCATATGCGCATTCATCTCACCAATCTTCCCTTTCGAAAGGTTTACGAGCAGAATTTTTTTCTGATGTATGAGTGAGTCAAATGTAAAACTACTGCGATGCTGGCCGATGATATTTCGCATGAGCGAGTTATTCATAAAGTGGCCAAATTTCGACATAAAGTAATTAAGCATTTCGCTCTTATGAAAATCCGAAGTCTTTGCCATTTGCTTTGTCCAGAATTCTATAACGAGTGGATCAGTGAGATACGAGCGCTTTCGCAATTCAAATTCTGGGTCAATGAAAAGTTTTGGTATTTCCAAAATGCTTCCTCCATCTGGTCCTGCCATCACTGTGAGCGCAGCATTTCGAAGCCAGTGCTCAAACTGCGGACCAATAATTCCTGTCTTGTTTGGATCAAAAAGTTTATAAAAAATCTGTATGCACTCGCTCACTAAAAAATCTTTTTCCTGCTCGGTTCGCGCTTCAAGTAAATTCAATCCAAATGGAAATGTGTCATCACTTGGATCAAAAAGTATAACGTCTTCTAGTCTATTTGCTGGAATGCGCTCAAGAAGCCAGTCTATCGACTCACCATGCGGATCAATAAAGCAAATACCTTCGCCATTTTTAATATCCTGAAGGCACATGTTTTGATACACCGTAGACTTTCCGACTCCTGTCTTCCCTATCATGTACATGTGGCGGAGTCGATCCTGCTCACTGTAACCTATGAGTTTCTGTGCTCCGTGGTATTGATTTATACCTATATGTACGACTGAAGAAGTGTTCATGGTTTTATAGAGAATTTGGATTAAGTACTTTCTTTTTAAAGAACGTATGTGGAAGCACAGCATTTCTACTTCTATGCATCTCTTGCATCTTCGCGTCTGTAGCAATCATATGTTGGAGTGATTCACGCTCGTGCTCAATTTTTATAGCAAGAGCTTCTACAAAAGTAGGCGACAGCACTACTTTGATTTCACTGAGCATTTTAAGGCGTTCCTGAATTATAACTGCCACTTTCTGAGAAGAGAGTCCTTCGTTCTCTTCTGAGCTACGAGTATTTTCTTTATGCAAAAGTTCTGGACTCTGAAGTATTTCGTTTTTTTGTTCAGCGTGCTGCATGCTACTTTTTGTTACTTAAAATTGACTCCATGAGTAGTGACTCACACGTCTCTTCTATAAATCTTTTTACTGGACGTGCGCCGAAGCGTGGATCGATGGTCTTTCGTATATGTTCTTCAATTATATGCACGTCAATTTCAAAATGAACGTTGTGTTTTGCTAGGCGTTTCTCTATTTTTTCCACTTCAAGCTGTGCAATTTTTACAAGTCCTGAAACGGTAAGTGGGCTAAACACGAGCAGCGCATCAAAACGATTGATAAACTCGAGTCGAAAGTTCTGTGTGAGCTCGGGTAAAATATGTCCTGAAATGAAGTGCTCTGAGTTTAGATCTACGTTTTGCTCATGCCCCTTCAAAATTTTTTCTACGCCAATATTTGATGTTGCCATTATAATTGCGTTTCTCGCATCAACGGTTTCATTTTGCCCCGATGTAAGACGACCCTCGTCGAGCACTTGCAGGAAAATATCAAACACTTTTGGATGCGCTTTTTCAATTTCATCGAGCAAAATTAAGCAATAAGGCTCACGACGAAGTGCATTTGTAAGAGATCCGCCTTCTTCATAGCCCACATACCCCGCGGGTGCTCCGATGAGGCGCTGAATACTGTGCTCTTGCTGAAATTCAGACATATCAAAGCGAATAAAACTTTCGCTTCTTCCAAACAGTGTTTCTGCGATAAGTTTTGCTGTTTCAGTTTTTCCAACTCCCGATGGCCCGAGCATAAGAAACGAGCCGAGCGGTTTAGACGGATTTCGTAAACCGAGCTTCGCCCTTTTTAGAGTCATTGCGATTTTTGCTATAACGCCTTCTTGAGCAAGGATATTTTTATTTAGTCGCTCGTCGAGCTCATTTAGTGTATGAAGCTCATGCAAAGTTAGCTTTGTGGCTGGTATACCTGTTTTACCCGCAACAACTTCTGCGATGATGTCAGAAGTGAGCATTCGTTTTCCTTTAGCTGCAGCAAAGGAAATTGATTCATCAAGTAATGCTATTGCCGACTGCGGTAATTGACCCAAAAGAGGAAATCGCTCTGCGTGAGAAACAATTTCTTTCAGAGATTCTGTAGGGATAATTACTCGATGCTGTTCGTTTAGTATAGGTAGCATCTGTTGAAGTATGGCTATTTGCTCTCTGGTCTGTTGTGTTTTTAAATGAACAGTTTCAAAAAGCTTCACAAAGGACGGGTGCTCACGCTCGAGCCAAGCATATTCATGCGGCTCGAGCGTGAGCACCATACGCACCTCTGGCTCTTTAAGAGTTTTTTTATATAAACGCATCGCGTACTCAAGTGTCAGGGAATCGTTATACACCGCTCTCCCAAATGAATCTATAAAAAGCACACATGCTGGCATTCGCTCGATTGCTTCTTGAGCAACATCTTCATTTCCTGCAAACTCCTTTATGTGATCTGCGTTAAATTGTATAAATTGAAATTCGTTATATGGCTTTTCTTGAGCTATTTTTTTTATCCACCCATACACCAAGGCAGTCTTTCCAACTCCACTTGGGCCTACAACCATGACATTATTATTGATTCTCCGACCCACAACTCTAGAAAGTCGCTCTATTTCTTCAGCTCGACCTATGACAGGGTGAATTTTTGAAGAGGCGGTTTCTTCGCGGA
>DAIDID010000031.1 GCA_027459545.1 Candidatus Parcubacteria bacterium
TGACTGATTATTGACAGGCATATGTTCTTATATTGTACCCTATACCAAAAACCTTTGCATGTCTATGTGCTAAAATGTAGCAATGAAAAGATATCTAACACTTTCGCTAGTTGCTCTTATTTTGGCAGGTTTGCTTGATTTTGTTTGGATTAGAATTTTTGCTAAAGGGTTTTATATAACTGAATACGGCACTTTATACACAGAGCACGTTGTTGTCGTAGCTGCTGCACTTTTTTACGTACTGTATTCACTGGGAATTACATATTTTGCGATTTTGCCAGCCTTGCATTCTAAAAGCTTAGCTAAAGCAGCTTTTGGCGGAGGTTTTTTCGCGCTAGTTGCTTTTGGAACGTATGATCTTACCAGTCTTGCTGTTACTGCAAATTGGCCTGTGCTACTTTCTGTTGTTGATATGACGTGGGGAGTTGCAGAAGGTGTAATTATTTCAACTATAACGTATTTGCTTTGGATGAAATTGTTTCTTAAATAAAGAAAGCCCGCGCTTTTCAAGCGCGGGCAAGTCAAAGAAATTTAGCAAGAGAGTCCTAGTACCAAACAGCAAGTTTATCTGTATCTTCTCTTGGACAAATTGCAATGCCGCCTTTTTTGCAAAGAGGACATTCATCTTCAGTCCAAGTTTCCATTTTAATTGACATAATAGAATGTATAGTTATGTCTAGTTTGTTTTTCCACAGAAATTTTTTCTCGCTAGATCTGTTTAGAAGCGTCACTGCACAGGGCACAACTCGCCCTCCGTATAACTCAATCATTTCAGCAGTTAACGCAATGCTTTTACCTGATGTAAAGACGTCATCTACAATCAGGCAATTTTCAAGGTTGTGAATTCCACTAAGCTTGGATGAATTTCCAGGAGAAAAGTAACTAGTGTCGCTTTCTACAACCTTAACTGCTGAAGTCCAGTGGCAAGGGCGCTTGGTTTCTTTTTCGATTTCCAATGCCATACTCTCAATTAAGCGCGTACTATAAACTCCACTCTTATTACGAATTCGAGGGCCAACCGTACGGTCAATTTTTTGTATATTTACACCCGAATTCCTAAGAATTTTTAACAAATCTTTTGCTGCTGATCTAATTTCAAAGTCAGAATTTAGTAGACAGCTGGCATTAAAGTATGCGTTGCTGTGAAGACCCGAAGTAAGCCTAAAGTGAGGCTGTCTGGAGCTTCCGCTGTGCACTAGATAGTCTCCAGACTTTCTGAATTGCTCGAAATTATTCATCATGCTTCCTTTCAAAGAACTTGTTTTAGGGTAACGCTACACCATTTGCTAATTTTGTGAAGTTTATTTTTTCTGGTAAAATTAAAAAAATGAAAACAATTCACGTAGATCTTAAGGCTGCGGTGCTAGGACATGTATTTGGACTGCCTATAACAAACAGTCTACTAATGACGTGGGTTGTTATGGCAATCCTTATACTTTTTGCATTCTTTTTTGGTCGCAATTTAAAAATGGTACCTGGAAAGCTGCAAGCAGGCATTGAAATGGCCATTAGCGGAGCATACGACTACATAGCAGTCACCCTTGAAAATGACACACTTGCAAAACGTTTTTTCCCGCTTATTGCTAGTATTTTTCTTTTTGTCTTTGCATCAAATGAGTTGGAATTTTTTCCTGGAGTCGGGTCAATAGGTTTTTTTCAAAATGGCGTACTCACTCCCATACTACGAGCTCCCACCGCTGATCTAAATTTAACGCTTGCCCTTGCTTTTATCTCTTTTTTCACTATAGAAATAACCGGCCTCGCTACGCTCGGCCTTTTTAATTATACGAGCAAATATGTTAATCTTAAGTCACCGGTAGGGTTTGCTGTTGGAATCATCGAGCTCATAAGCAATTTAGGACGACTTATTTCGTTTTCATTTCGTCTTTTTGGAAATATTTTTGCTGGTGAAGTAATGATTCTCGTAGCGAGTTTTTTCTTGCCGTATTTCTTACCGGTACCACTTATGGCATTTGAGATGTTTGTGGGGCTTATTCAAGCAATAGTATTTGCTATGCTTACACTATTCTTTATTAAGCTCGCTATTGCGCAGCCACACGAGAGTCATCACTAGAATTTTATAAGTAGCTCTAGAGCTGCGTAAAATTCATTTGGGACTCTGGTGCGGCTCCGAAATGGGGTTGATAGTTTGAATTTCGAAATTGCGTTACGTGAATACATGAAATTATGACATTATGCGAGCTTGAATTGGGCCTCGAGCATAATGGCATAATTTCATGTGAGAACACACGCAGCTTATTATTTAATTTTAGCTTTATGGATATAGCAGCAGCACAAGATATAGCAATGGCAATCGCAGCAGGACTTGGAGTACTTGGTCCTGGTATTGGTATTGGACTTATTGGAGGACGAGCAATGGAGGCTATAGGCCGAAATCCTGAGGCCTCAGGACAGATCGTTTCAAACATGATTCTTGCAATTGTGTTTACTGAAGCACTTGGAATTCTTGCACTCGTTGTAAGCTTTATTATTAAGTTTGTGTAATTTGTTTTAACCCAAAGGTTCAACCTTATAAAGGCATATGCAAGCACTTTTTCAAGCTTTTGGATTAAATGGCTCCTTGATTCTCGCTCAAGCAGTAAATTTTGGCATAGTGCTTTTTGCACTTACGTATTTTCTGTATAAGCCAATAAATAAAGTCCTTGAAGCGCGTCAAAACAAAGTGGCACAAGGAGTCGAGGACGCTGAAAGAGCTGCTGAAAAACTTGCACAGGCAGATACAATGGCATCTGAAAAAGTTTCTACAGCTGAAACTGAAGCCGAAGGGATAATGACTTCAGCTCGCGAAACTGCAGCTGCAGAGCGCGCGCGAATTCTCAAAGAAGCAGAGCTTCGTGCTGCAAACGTCGCCGCCGATGCCGAAGCGCGCGCTCATGAAGCATCAGAAAAAATGTTCCGAGAAAGCGAAAAAGAAGTTGCTCGGCTCGCAATGCTTGCAGCAGAAAAAATTTTGAAAAAATCATCTGTATGACGAGTACTTTCTTCGCACAAGCTTTATATAATTTAGCTCAAAAAGACGACGCTAACCCAAAGCAGCTTGTTAAGAAGCTCGAAGAGTATCTTGCAAGAAAAAATCGCTTAAAATTATTGCCGAGCATACTTCAAGCACTGAGAAAAATTGAGCTTCAGCAGGAAAAATTGACGCCGCTAGTCGAGGTAGCAAATGAGCAGGAAATTGCGAAGTCACTAAAAGAAGCTGTTGCAATTGGAGTACACACAACCAAGGCAAAAGTAAACCCAAGTCTTATTGCTGGGTGGAGAGCAACAGAAAACGGCAAACTCTACGATAATTCAGCAAAGCGCTCACTTATAGAAATTTATAGAAAAATCACCACATAATTACCTATGGAAAGCATTATTAAAAGAATTGAAGATGAAATTGCAGCACTTACGCCGATTCTTCGAGAAGAAGAAACTGGAGTTGTTCGCAGTACTGGAGATGGTATTGCTGAAATTGACGGACTTGAAAATGCTGTAATGAACGAAATGGTGCTTTTTGATCCAACATTTGATCGAACGCTTGAAGAAGCAATTAAGGATGAAACTCAAACGTACGGATTGGTGCTTAATCTCGAAGAAGACGGAGTACGCGCGGTAATTTTAGGTGATTCTTCAAATGTATATGAAGGAATGCGTGTTCGACGACTAGGCAGACTGCTTTCCATACCAGTAGGGGACTCGCTTGTTGGACGTGTTGTAAATCCTCTTGGTGAGCCAGTCGATGGCAAGGGACCTATTCTTAAAACAACGCTCATGCCAATTGAGCGGGAAGCATATGGCGTAATGGACCGCTCTCCAGTAAATGTACCTTTGCATACAGGAATAAAAGCAATTGACGCAATGATTCCAATAGGACGAGGACAGCGCGAGCTGATAATTGGTGATCGTGGAGTAGGCAAAACCACAATTGCTATCGACACAATTTTAAATCAAAAGTCAGAACCAGAAGCAACAAGACCAATTTGTATTTATGTAGCTATTGGACAAAAGGAATCAAAAACTGCGCGCATTGTGGCTGATCTCACTGAAGCCGGAGCAATGGACTATACAATAGTAGTAACTGCGCCAGCATCCTCTCCAGCAGCGTTTCAGTTTTTAGCACCGTTTGCTGGAGCAACCATAGGTGAACACTTTATGGAGCAAGGCAAAGACGCACTTGTTATTTATGATGATCTTTCAAAGCAAGCTGTAGCATATCGACAAATGGCACTTTTGCTACGACGACCGCCAGGCCGCGAAGCGTATCCAGGAGATGTGTTTTATTTGCATTCTCGTCTTTTAGAACGAGCGGCAAAACTTTCAAAGGAAAAGGGAGGGGGCTCACTTACAGCGCTTCCAATAATTGAGACGCAAGAAGGAGATATTTCTGCATACATTCCGACAAACGTTATCTCAATTACCGACGGTCAAATATTTCTTCTTGCAGATCTCTTTAATAAAGGTCAACGACCTGCAATTGATGTTGGTAATTCAGTTTCTCGAGTTGGCTCATCTGCTCAAACTAAAGCAATGAAAAAAGTATCAGGAAAAATAAAGCTTGAACTTGCCCAGTTTCGAGAACTTGAAGCATTTATGCAGTTCGCTTCAGATCTTGATGCAGATACAAAAAAGCGTATTGACTCTGGACAGCGCATGACGCAAATGCTTAACCAGCCACAAGGAAAGCCACTGCCATTTGAAACGGAAGCCGCAGTTATTTTTGCTGCAGTAAATGGATACTTTGACTCTTTTGAGCCAAGCCAAACTAGCTCAGCAGAAGTACATTTGCAAGACTTTCTTCAGCGTGAAGCAAAAGAAGTTTTGGAGAAAATTAGTGAAACTAAAACTATAGACGAAGAAACAGAGACACAACTTCGCACTGCGCTTGATGCCTTTATAAAGCGAACGGCCTCATCACATACAGCATAAAAATTCATGGCACTTAAGGACATTAAAGCAAAAATACAGGCAACAAAGCGCATGAATACTGTGACACGCGCTATGGAAGCTGTGTCTGCGGTAAAAATGCGCAAAACACAGGAAACAGCTTTCGCAGGGCGAGCGTACGCTCGAGCAGCCCTCTCAATTCTTGCAAGACTTTCTGGAAGCCAAGATGTGTTGCGACATCCTTTAACGCAAATGCGAAAAGTAAAGAAAACAGCATTAGTTGTAATAACAAGTGATAAGGGTCTTGCGGGGGGATTAAATAGTGGAGTTATTAAAGCCGCACTTCGATCTATTAGTTCAACTGAAGAATCTGCTTCTCGACCGATAAGTGATATTACTATTTTCGCATATGGTAAAAAGGGTGAGGAATTTTTTTCTCGCAAAGGCTACACTGTAGCAAAAGCATACGAAAATAAACGAGATGATGTCCCGCTTTCTGTAATGCAAGAGCTTTCATCAGAACTTTCTGCTGGATTTCTTACAGAAAAATATGACGAGGTTATAGCAGTGTACACAAATTTCCGATCTACTTTTGAACAAACTCCAACTGTCCGCAAACTCCTCCCACTTGCCGTAGAGAGCATCACTGAGCTTGTTCAGGATATTCAACCAGCAAAAGGAAAATGGAGTAATGAAAGCGTATTAGCATCACCGCATGCATATGAGGTAGAGCCTTCAGTAGAAGAAGTGCTTACTCTTTTAATTCCAAGACTAGTAGCAGTTTCTCTCTACTACATGCTACTTGAGGCAAAGGCTTCAGAGCATTCAGCTCGCATGGTTGCTATGAAAAATGCCTCTGATAAATCAAAAGAAGTTACAAAAGCACTTACTCGGCAGTTTAACAAAGTTCGACAAGCAGCGATTACTCGCGAGGTGTCTGAAATTGTGAGTGGTCGCGAAGCACTCGCCGCGTAAATTTATACATAATTTTATGAATATGAACACAGGAACAATTACAGAAGTTATCGGGCCAGTTGTAGATGTACATTTCCCCGAACAAAGACCAAGTATTCAAGAAGCGCTTGTCATAGAAAAAAATACTCTTCACGGACGAATTACGCTTGAGGTTGCTT
>DAIDID010000032.1 GCA_027459545.1 Candidatus Parcubacteria bacterium
CAACTGCCTCGAAAAAGAAACCCTTAAGCCAAATAACAAGACCTAAAAGACCAATCAAAGAAAAGCCCAGTCCATTTCCGTAGATATTTAGTAGAGAAACAGGAAGGGAAATTATAAAAATAAGTAATCCTTGGAGCATAAAGACTTGAAAAAAACTATTCACGAGAACGCTTCGCTTTCCTTTTTTCAACCATTTTTCTCGCATAGAGGCATATCGATAGTCTTCAGGCTTGCCTTGATTTCGCAAATAAATGCGTATGGAAAGTCTTGTGGCCCAAATAACTGCAAGCAAAGTCGCGAGAATTCCTGCAAAGCCATACTCTCCTACAATAAGTGTGTAAAGTGCTATCACCACAAAACCCCATCCATACGCAACGTCTGCAATACCATTATCCTTCTTGCTTTGTGCGAGCAAGAATACAAAGCACATATATATGAATAATGTAATTAGCGCGCCAAATAACTCCGTACTGTGTGTCATATGGAAATAATTGTAGCACTAGTTTAGCGCCTCAAACTAAAGAGTGAACTTTTAGTCTTGGGTATTTAACTCCCTTTTTCAAGATCAAGAATTTGGTCAATTCGAATTTCAGATACAAATTCCGGCACATGACTTACCAACACCATGGCTCCCTCGTAGGTACTTAGTGCTTTAGCAATAACCGGCAAATGGCGGAAATTAATATGGTTTGTTGGTTCATCGAGAATTAAAAGCCCTGGTTTCAAAAGCACAAGCTGCGCAAATGCAACGAGTCCTTTTTGTCCTTCGGAGAGATTGCCGATTTTACTTTTAACAACCTCACCCGTAAGCAAAAATCCTGCAGCAACGATTCTCATTGCTTCTTCTTCTGGTTTTTTCATAACCGAAAAAAGCGCTTCGCGTACTGTATGATCGAAATTCAATGTTGAAAAGTCTTGACGATAATACCCCACCACTGTATCTGGAGCAATTTTCGCACCTTTTGCAGTGCCTGTAGCGATAGCCTCAAGCAATGTGCTTTTCCCAATGCCATTTGGACCCTTCAAAAGTAAATGCTGATTTTTACGGAGCGCTACTGAAGCTTTGTGCTCTATCGGCTTTCCGGATTTGAGGGTAGTGAAGGAGTTTATAGTGAGAATATCTCCATATAGCTCTTGCGGTACTGGTATGATGAAATTCCGAATAGTACGATCTTCTTTTCGCACGTCCACCTTGTCTTCTTCCATTTCTTCAGCTTCCAAGCGCATTTTCTTTGCAACTAGTCTCATTTTGCCTCCTTTCTGTGCGAAAAAATTCGCTTTTTCTTTATTTTCGAGAATTTTCTTTTCGAGTTGTGCATTTTTACGATTTTCTCGCTCTATTCGCGCAAGGATGTCTTTTTGTACAGCTATATAATTCCCCGCATACTGCTCGACCTTTCTTGTAAATACATCAAGGTATAGAACACCATCCGTAAACGCATTAAGAAATTCAGCATCGTGGGAAATTACAATAACTGTTTTTTTATACTCCACCAAAAATTTCGTAAGATGCTCAATTCCCGCTTTGTCTAGATTGTTTGTTGGCTCGTCGAGCAAAAGCAAATCAGGATCTTGAATTAAAGCAGAAGCAAGAAGAAGACGCGCTTGCTGTCCTCCTGAAAAAGAGCGCACTGGCCTATCGTGTGCGGCTTTTAAATGAACAACATCTAGAATGGCGTTAATTTTCGGTTCAATATCATAGACTTTTTTCGGAAAGCATTTTTCAAAAAATTGAAGGACGGTGAGATCGAGATCTTCTCGCGGAATTACTTGTGGTGCTGTAGCAACTGAAACACCATGCGTTATAAGCACCCGACCAGACTCTGGCTTCTTCGCTCCTGTCATAAGTCCAAAAAGCGTGGTCTTTCCAGCGCCATTTTGACCCATAATCGCGACTTTAGCGTTTTTGCGCACAGAAAAATCAACCGTATCAAGGATTGGTTTGTTGTGCCCATATTCAAAACTCACCTCCTCAAACCGGAGGGCGGTATCATCTCGAGACATATACATACCGTAGCGCATTTAGCTCAGTAAGTAAAAGGATGGCTTAAAGAAAGGAAATGGATTAAGGTTCTTATAATGACTAGAGAAACCGCACAATGGGATGTTGTGGTGATTGGAGGTGGAGCGGCTGGAATGATGGCGGCCGGAACGGCCGCCAATGAACTAGCAAAATATCCCCTTAATACACCTCCTCGCGTGCTCGTACTTGAAAAAAATCCATTACTAGGAAAAAAGCTACTCATAACAGGAGGTGGCAGGTGTAATGTCACAAATGCCGAAGAGGATCTACGTACATTTCTTGCAAAGTTTGCTGGTAAAAATAGAAAAGATGATCAATTTCTTTTCTCGGCATTTTCAAAATGGAACAGTGCAAATACACTTGCCTTTTTTCATGCACGCGGTATGGCTACGAAAGTCGAAGCTTTAAAAAGAGTTTTTCCTGTGAGCGACTCAGCAAGGTCCGTGTGGGACGTGCTTGTAAACTATATGAAAGAAGGAGGCGTAACCGTTCGCACAAAACAGTCTATTAAAAAAATACTAGTAAAAGATGGACGCATTACTGGACTTATTTTAGTAACAGGAGAGGAAATCAAAGCACACACCTTTATACTTGCGACTGGTGGAAAATCTCGACCCGAAACGGGATCAACAGGAGATGGATTTGTGTGGCTTAAGGAGCTTGGGCACAGTGTTTCTGAATCAAATGCAGCACTTGTGCCAATTACACTCAAAGATTCTTGGACAAAAGAACTTTCAGGAACCTCCCTACCAAGTGTTCGACTCACGATATTTCAAAAAAACAAAAAGTATTTCCAAAAAACTGGACCTGTACTTTTCACACATAAAGGACTAACAGGTCCAACAATTCTGAATATGAGTAGAGATATAGGAGACCTTCTTTCCTATGGAGAAGTGACCCTCGAGATGGACTTAGTACCTGAAATTCCTCCAGATGTGCTTCATACTAAACTCCAAACGCTTTTAAGTGTACAAAGTAATAAAAAAGTAAAAAACGTATTACCTGAACTCGTTCCTTCTGCACTTAGTACTGTACTTTTTGATAAAGCAGAAATTACCGCAGATACTTTTTCTCATAGCCTTACTCGAGAAAAAAGAATGGCACTTTTGAAATACATAAAAGCACTGCCATTGCACGTAAAAGGCCTCCAAGGACTTGAAAAAGCCGTAGTAACGAGCGGAGGAGTTGCTCTTTCTGAAGTTGATTTCAAAACAATGCGCTCAAAACTGATTTCAAATCTTTTTATTGTGGGAGATTTGCTCAATCTCGATCGTCCATCAGGGGGCTATAGTCTTCAATTATGCTGGACTACAGGGACTGTGGCTGGAATTTCCGCAGCCACCCTTTGTAAAACTACTGATACTGAATAAAGAGCGGCTGGGGCGTTAGCTTTAGAACTTGAGCAGGCGTAAGCATTCCTGTGCTCGGAGGTTTGAGATCGTTTACGTAAAAGAGCTTAAACCCCGTGAATTGCACTGGTTCATTTTCAATAACGCGCAAGTACGTATTTAGTTTCTTTGCTTGAGTTCCCCACCCATCCATATCCATTACAATTTGCACTTCAGGGAGAGGAGTAATTTCTTTGTAGTTTGTAACCATATCTTCAGTGAAGCGGTGCACTACTAAAATTTTTGGAGGTAAGCTATTCGCACGAACGAGTCCTGCGAGATACTTTGCAGCAAAATTAATATCACTCGCATCCATAGTACCAATCTCTGAACCGGGTTTTGCTCCGTCTTTCATTGAAAATTCAGGATCGAGTGCGAGTTCGACATTTGGAAGTATGAGGTATTTTTCAAGAAGCGGGACTTCTGTCTGAACAGTACTTAAGCCAACCTGCACGTCGAGTATAAGTACGCCATGCTCTTGGTTTGCAAGTGAAAGCGCTTCTTGTATCTGACTATCTGGCATGCGTAGCCGGTACTTACCATCAGTCCCTGGGCTACCTTGTGCAGTGACGGCAATATAATCTATCCCTGGAATCACCGGAGTGGAAGGATCCGCAGCTTGCCACTCGGCAACTGCGCTATTTAGCATACTTAGCATTTGTGGTACTGGATACTTTCCAAGTACACCCATTTTAGTCGAGTAAAAGTTTCCATAGTACGCAACGATTCTATTAAACGGCAAAAGCGCTCCTGCGTTTGGATATACTGTATGGACTGGCCATAAGTGCTTTACTGTGGTGCTTGCAGTACTACTTGCTGCGTAGAGTGTCGATGTAGAAATCTGAGCGACTGGATAATTAGCATTTTTAAACAAAAGCGCATTGTACTGAGCGATATCTAGTGAAGAAGGTGTGGCACTTGAAGAGGAAGCATTCGCTGCACTAGTACGCGCAGACTCCGTCTGCGCGTCTGCCCTCGTATAGGTAAGTGAAAAAAAACCAGAGTATTGAATGTAGCTAACCACTAAAATAAACCCCGCACAAAGCACTAGTCCTACTACAAAAAAAGTAGTACGCGGTTGTATTTCGAGTACTCTTTTGGACTCTTTCGGAGAAACACGTTCTTTTTTCATACTGCTAGATTGAGTAAATTCTAGCACAACTCTGTGTAAGCGCTTCAGGCGCAAGCAAAGCGTGTTTTAGGCAAATCCCGGGAAAAAATCTTTTTTCACATGCGAACGTGGAATGCCTAAATCTCGAAGCAAATCACTAAAAGAATCAACCATGCCTCGTGGACCAGAAAGATAGTATATTCTGTTTTCGTAGTCAGGAATTGAGGTCATAATCATACGCTCGTCAATTACTGCTGGAAATTCATTTGTTTTTAGCATTTCGGGAGTTTGATTTGAAAAAATAGGAAGCGTTTCTATACCGAGTTCTCGCTCCGCTCGGTCAAGCAGCTGTACATACGCTACGTCTTTTATGGTTTTGTTTGAGTAAAGAAGAATAATATCTCGTGCGCGCTCTTTTGGACTTTTTGATTCAAGTAGGTGTTCGATCATACTTCGAAATGGCGTTATTCCTATACCTCCTGCTATAAACACGAGCTTTTTCTTTGTATCTCTTGGAAGTACGAAGTCTCCTGCCAATTGCGACGCTACGATTGCACCTCCCCTTGGAAGGTTCATCAGATTTCTCTTAAAAGTGCTCGCAGGATTATAAAATTTAACTCCGATTCGTACTTCTCCAGCTTTCGCTGCTTTTGGTGTTGAAGCGATAGTGAAGTATCTTCGTATACCACGAGAATCAATTCCCTTGCCGAGGGTGCGATTAGGATCATGCGGAAGTGTCCATTCTAAATACTGTCCTGGAGTAAAGGATAGTGTACGACTAGAAGTAAATACAAATTCGAATGTATCAGGCGAAAGCTGAATTCTTTCTTTGAGCTTTAAAAGTAACTTTTGCTTTGAGCTAACTACGTACGAAAACACATTTCCCGCAAGCAAGGCAAGCTCGGGCGAAAAGTAAAATGAGCCAAAGTGCACTTCAGGCGCGAATAGAAATCCAACTAGTGCAGCATACGAAATCTGCAGAAATCGCGTCGGAGGTGTTGTGAGAGGCTCTGTAAGCATGACAGTGGCAAGAAATACCGCTGGAGAATATAGAAAAGATTGCTGCAATACATGAATTACACCACCTGGCCCGTCACTTATTCCAAGTACAACAATTGTAACCACAAGCATTACACCAAAAGCAACAACCATGTCGAGTCGGCGAATTTTTCGCGCGAGCAAAAATCCTCCTACCGCTACAAACGGCATCATCCAGAGCGTTCCAACCCACCAAGTTGCACTTTGTCCCAGAAAGAGCGCTGTAGCTGCAACACCAAAAGCAGCGGGATTAAAAATATGCTTTTGATTGATTGCAAAAATATATTTAGATGCAACAGAGATTGCGGCAGCCCAGCATGCAATCGAAAGAAATTGAAAATCTCCAAATGCTGCTGGAGGTGAAATTAGTAATATAAGAATGAGTGCTGTGATATAAGTAGACTCGGGATTGCTTGGCGCAT
>DAIDID010000033.1 GCA_027459545.1 Candidatus Parcubacteria bacterium
GATCTTTTTCTAAGAGTGTTTCGAGCTGAAGAGTTGGACGAAGAAATAAGCACGCAAGCTCATCAGTTAGGATTTCTTGTGCCTCAGCAAAAGTGCGAGCCCGCTCTTTAAGTAGAGGAATTGCTCTACGTAGTCTTTCTTGGTCTGCAGCTTCCAAGTACCCCTTTTTATTTCCAATAGCTAGAAAATCAACGTCAGAAAGTTTTCGCATCCATTGTTGATTTACAAAAAGTAATTTCTCTTCATTAAACATAGCGCCAGACTTTTGTATGCGTGATATATCGAATTCTGAAATTAGCTCCTTTGAACTAAAAAGCTCTTGATCTGTTCCAGGATTCCAGCCAAGCAAAGCGAGAAAATTTACCAGCGCTTCAGGAAGGTATCCTTCTGCACGATAATCAAGAATATCTTTCGCACCATCTCGTTTGCTTAATTTCTTTGTACCCTGCTCGCCTAGTATTGAAGGAAGTGTAGCAAAAACAGGTGGAGGCATTTCGAGTGCATCATAGAGAGAGAGAAATTTCGGAGTTGAAGAAATGAATTCTTCACCGCGCATTACGTGTGTAATGTGCATTTCAATATCATCAATTACATGACAGAAATTATAGGTAGGATATCCATCGCTTTTAAGTAGAATGAAGTCATCAAGCGCTTCTGGTCCTGCCGTAAGCTCTCCACGTACTACGTCATGCCATGTATAACGCTTTATAAGAGGAGCTTTGAAGCGAAGTGGCGCACTTCCATCCCATTCTTGTACTAGTGCAGGTCGATGATTTCGAAAGAGAAAAGGCTTCTTCTCTTGTTCTGCTAGTGTTCTAAATGCATCAATTTCTTCGGCGGTGTAGGGATCGGGATATGCAAAGCCACTTGCTATGAGTTTTTCAGCATAGCTTCGGTAAAGTGGGAGTCGAGCTGATTGCACGTAGGGTCCGTATGGTCCATCAGTATCAGGCCCTTCATCCCAGGTAATTCCAAGCCAGCGTAAGGATTCCATTATGTGTCCGACTGCCCCCTCGACTTCCCTTTCCTTATCGGTATCTTCTATGCGTAAAATAAATTGCCCACCATTTTTTTTAGCCATTAACCATGCAAAAAGCGCAGTGCGTGCGCTACCTACATGTAGAAATCCTGTTGGGCTAGGTGCAAATCGTGTTCGTACTGACATATACATTAGTCGGCAGGCTCATGTGAGAGACCTATTGCAATAAGTTCATCAGCAATAATACGTGCAGCGTCATGGTTTGCAAAGGCTGCTCCGCGCTCGCTCATGGTTTTGCTAAGTGCCGCATCACTTGTGATGCGGCGAATTTCTGAAACGAGCACATGAGGAGTCATATTTGCTTCCTCAAGCACGATAGCCCCACCTGTTTTTGCATATGCATATGCATTTGTACGCTGGTCATGACTTATTGATTCTGGAATCGGTATAAGTATTGCGGGTTTTTTCCAAAGTGAAATTTCTGTAATTGAAGTTGAACCAGCTCGAGAAACAATAAGGTCTGCAGCTGTTGCAGCTTGGCGCATTGGCTCTGAGCCAAGATATGCGAAAGCATGATATCTCGAAAGATGTGGATTTTTTTCAAGCACTGTGGAGCTTTCAAGATCAACTTCTTTAAAGTTATCTTTTCCAGTCTGGTGGATTATATTTGCAAAAGAAACGAGATCAGGAAGACCAGCGATGACTAGATCATTTATTCTTTTTGAACCAAGTGAGCCTCCTATAATAAATATAGTTGGAATCTCAGGTTCAAGCCCGAGGAGCTGCTTTGCTCCAGATACGTCTACGAGTGTTAAGGCATTTCGGACGGGTATACCTGTAAGTGCAATTTTTTCTTGAGTCTTTATTGGGAGTTGTTTGGCAACACTTTCAAAGGCGACTGCTATTTTATATGCGTATTTTGAAGCAAGTTGATTTGCGCGACCAAGTTTTGCGTCGGATTCATGTATCACGATAGGAATACGCAAGAGGTGCGCAGCCAATACCGGAGGAACACTTGCATATCCTCCCTTTGAAAAAATCACATCAGGATAAATTCTAAAAAGCGTAATAAGTGACCAAAGTGTTCCTATGAGTGTTGTAAAAAGTCCCGTGTAGTTATGTATTGAAGCATATCTCCGAATTTTCCCTGCAAAACTTTTAATGTAGCAGATGTTATTTGCAAAAAGCGCTTCTTCGTCAAAAGGCTCAGGAGCTATATAAAACATCTGTGGCTCAAGAATTTGCTTTTGCACTGATAATGCACGTACTTGCTCTGCAACCGCGATAAGCGGATAAAAATGTCCTCCTGTACCTCCTCCAACAAATACAATTTTCATAGTAAACGTACATAAACTATAGCATATACAATAGATTTGACAGTATCTGTATAAACTGGTTTTATAAATACGGAGTTATGCAAACCTCTAAAAAGGAGCCAAATCGTGGTCATAAATAAGAAAAATACTCAAAAGCAGTATATTGATAGTTTCGCCATAATGCTTATAGACGAAAACGATGCTAATAATAAAGGTGATCCGAAATTCAAAATGTTTTTCAAAAGGAACTCTCAAACAACTCTCGAAAATTTCATAGCGGAATTTAGTGCAATTCCTCGAAGGATTCTAAAAAAATATCCAGAGGAGAGGTGGGAGGAGATTTCGGGAGTAGCATCCCTTGATGCAGCAGCTGACGTTTTGCTTAAAAGGGTCTATGAGATGTTGAGAAATTGAAATGCAGCGCGCGCCGGAGGCGCGCGCTGTTTAATTTATCGCACTACTTTTTTGTACGATGTGCTGCTATATTTAAAATAATTCCTACTGAAGCGAGGTCGGAAAAAAGTGCAGTGCCCCCCTGACTCATAAAAGGCAGTGGTAAGCCGGTAAGTGGAAGAACTCCAAGCATTGCACCCATATTCATAAGCGCAGAAAAAGTTATTAAAAGCGTAAGACCAGTAACGGCTAGAGCTCCAAAAGTAGTTGCAGCCTCACCAGCGATCATTAGTCCTCGTGCAGTAAAAGCTGTAAAAAGCACAAGCAAAAGTACACAACCTATAAATCCGAATTCTTCACCGTACACTGCAAAAATTGAGTCACCGTTTGGTTCTGGTAAATAATTAAACTTTTGTACACTTTGGCCATATCCCCTTCCCGCAATTTTTCCTGAACCTACAGCAATGAGTGATTGCTGAATTTGATAACCACTTGAAAGTGAATTGCTTGTAGGATTAAAAAAAGTTTCAACTCGAGCTAGCAAATAAGGCCGTATAAGCACAAGCATTCCAAGCCCAATAACTGCGATTCCCAAGATAATGGCATAATCTCTCCACGGTGCTCCAGCCAAAAAATACAAAGCTACGCAAGTTGCTCCTATGATCATAGTAGTGGAGGTATTTGGCTGTGCAATAAGCAAAACACAAGGAATACCAACAATTACCACAAAAGCAAGAAGTCCATAACGAAGCTCGCGAATTTTATTTTTCGCATGTGCTAAATAGCTTGAAAGCATAAGCACAACCGCAATTTTTAGAAATTCTGCAGGCTGTATGGTAAGTGGACCAACCTGAATCCACCGAGTTGCTCCAAGTGTGTGGCGCCCCAAGTGTGGCACAAATACCAACACCGTAAGAAGAATTGCAGCTACATAAAATGGTAGTACAGCTCGGGTGAGTAATTTCGTATCAAGAAAGCGCATTATAATAAGCGCAATGCATCCAGGAATTAGCCCGAGGCATATTTGATCAAATGCAATCCTTAGCGGTGATTCTCCAACTCGAGCAAGAAGTCCAAGCGATGCTGAGGCAAACATTGCTAGTCCAACAACAAGCAATATTCCAACGATAATCGTAAAAAGTCGGTCACCTGAAAATTTCGTGAGCATGCTTGTATGGTACCATCTGCATGGAAGAAGTTTAAAATTACTTCAAAAGAGCGAGGGCTATCCCGAAAATGCCAGCCATTATAGTGATAATCCAATAGCGCATGGTTACTTTGTAAGGAGGCCAGCCCATCGTTTCGAAGTGATGATGCACCGGCGCTATTCTAAAAAGCTTTTTCTTAAATACTTTTTTCCAAAAAACTTGAAGCATGTTTGTGAGAACGGTAAGAGTGAGAGGAAGTGCTATGATAGGAAGTACCGAAACTCCAACTCCATGCCCAAGAGCATCAGCAGAAAAAGCAGTAACAGCAAGCGCGAGAGTCAAAGCCATACTTCCTGTTTCTGAAAGATAAAAGCGAGCAGGCGGTATATTAAACCAAAGAAATGCAAGTGTTCCTCCCGCAACGGTTGCAGAAAATCCTGCAAGAGCTACTTGGCTTTGTGCATAGGCAATGCCTGCATATGCCATAAAAATAATTGCAAATACTCCTCCTGCAAGTCCATCTATTCCGTCAATTACTCCACTTGCATATAGTGCGAGCGTTACGAGCATAAAAAATGGAATAAAAAATAAGCCCATTTGCAGCTGACCAAAAAAAGGAATTCCAATAGAAGAAACTCCTAACTTTTCATAAAACCACCAGCCAGCAAAAGCAGAAAAAATAGCAACAACAAGTAACCGCCACCTAAGCGAAAGACCACCTTGGCTACGTGTAATTTCAAGAACATCATCAATAAGTCCTACACCACCACCAGTAATAAGAGCAGTGAGTGGAAGCCATGTTTGTCCCCTATTTACAAAATTTAGAAGTGCCAACGGAAATCCGAAAATCATTCCTAAGCCCCCAAGCCCTACTGCAGTAAGTACTACAGAACCCCATACTAAAAGTCCTCCCATGCGAGGCGTAGAAACTTCACGCTCCTTATGAAGCATGTCGAAAATTGGAGTACCATTTGAGTCACCAATTCCCTTCCCCTTCCCCGCTTTCTTTTTCCAAGCTTTGTAGTGGTACAGCTGATCAGTCAAAAGAGGTGCAAAAATAATTCCTACCGCAAAAGCAAGAATAAAAGGAATAAGCACTCGTGCTGCGTCAAATACAGGAATAGGCATAAAAAGCTATGGTGTAATACTTCCGAAGTGCGCCAGTGTCGCATTTACGAGCTGCTGAACATCGGTAAACCGTCCGCTTTCAGTTGAGCCGAGGACCACAACTGCGACAGGGTGGTTTATTCCCGCATCATACACCACAACTAAATTTCCTCCAGCGAGGTCTGTATAACCAGTTTTTGAAAGTAGTGGATCTGGTAGGTGTGTTATGTCTAAATCAGTATTTGAAAAAGAATGCGCAACACCATCTGCTGATTCGATACTCACAAGCGGCAGCGTTGTTGCTTCGGCAATGTGGGGCGCTTTTTTCAAAAGCGCCCCAGCGAGCACGGCAATATCATGTGCAGAGCCATACGCACCTGATACCTCTTGATCGATATCAAGTCCTGTTGGGTTTGTTGCTGTAAGTTGACTAAGCCCTATAGACTTTGCTGCTTCTGAAAGAAGTGTAGCCGTGCTACTTCCCCGAGCGCTATCTGCTGCGTCTGCTATTGCTTGAGCGCCGTTATTTGATGATGCGGCAAGTGTGAGCCGTGCTAAATCTTCAAACGTAAACGACTCGCCTACTTTAAATCCCGTGTCCGCTGTGTCGTTTATGTTTTCAACTGAGTCTGGTGTCATTGTGATAGTCGAAGCAGGAGATAAAATTTCCGATGCTGCATATAGTGTCAGAAGTTTTGTTATTGACGCAAGCGGAAGCGGAGTAAAGGCATTTTTTTCGTATAAAATTTGATTATCGGTGAGGTCATATACTATTGCAGCTTTTGCAATAAGTGAAAGATGCGCATAAGCGTCTGGGGCATTAGAAGGAGTAGTGGTTGCAGTATTTGGATACGATGTTTCAGGCATAGGTGTAGCCGAATACGTATTTTCAATGATTGTAAAACCAAAAGCAGATAGTCCTACAGCAAAACTACCTAGTAGCCCATAAAGTGCGCAGACTTTGAGTTTGCTATGTGTACTCTTCTTTCTTTTTTTTTTCACTTCATTTCTCTTCATCTGAAATTTCTAAA
>DAIDID010000034.1 GCA_027459545.1 Candidatus Parcubacteria bacterium
TATCAAATGACTACTCTTTGATAAGTAATCAAAGCTTGTATAGCGGAGGAAGTGTACAAAATGGCACATACACGCTTCCTAGTAATTGCGGTCTAATTTTTGTTGAAGACAATGCGTGGATTGAAGGCGTAATACCGAGCCAAGTGACTGTTGTGGCGGCAAATGTCACTCCTCCAGGAAATGGTATAGCTCCTAACATCTATCTTCCAAATAGTATTACGTATAGCAATCCTAGCGGTGTATCTGGTTTAACGGCCATTGCAGCAAACGATGTGCTAATTACACCAGATTCCCCACAATATATGACACTCGACGGTGTATATATTGCGCAAAACGGTGCTTTTGGCAGAAATTACTACGGAGACAGCTCTTCAGGAAAAATGACTTGCCCGAATTCCTATGAACCTCGTACCTCTTTAACTATTCACGGAACGATCGTGTCAAATTTGCGAACGGGCACAGCATGGCTAAATGGCTGTAATAACGGCACCAGCAACGCAGGATATCTTACTCGTGTAGAGTCGTTTGATAGGCAACTCTCAACCAACCCTCCACCATTTACTCCTACAATTTCAACAGTGGGGCAGTATATATATTGGCATCAGGAATAATCTAATGTAGATACGAAGGAAGTAAGGTGCGTGGTACCATAGTGCATATGCTTATTGTTGGAAATTGGAAGGCGTATGTTGAGTCTCAAAAAAAAGCAAAAACACTTTTTGCTACAGCGAAAAAACTCGCTCTCACCTCTCGCGTAAAAATCGCTTTGGCAGTACCTGGTCCCTATATTGGATTATTATCTTCACAAAATCGTTCCAAGGTTTTACTTGCTGCACAGGATGTTTCTGTGAGTTTGGGCGGCGCAACTACAGGTGAAATAACAGCAGCTGTTTTGAAAGATTTAAAAGTGGCGTTTGTTATAATTGGACATTCTGAAAGACGTGCAATGGGGGAAACAAATGAAATAGTATCCGAAAAAATCCAGCAGGCACTAGCTCACGGAATTACACCTATAGTATGTATTGGTGAAAGCGAAAGAGACATAGATGGTACTTATTTAGCATTCCTCCGAGGACAGCTTCATGCAATTTTTCAGACGCTTTCTCAAGAGCAGCGACAAGAAATCATTCTCGCGTATGAGCCAATTTGGGCTATTGGTAAAAATGCAGCAAATGCACTCTCGCCAACTGACCTCACAGAAATGATTTTGTACATACGAAAAATGCTCGTAGAGTATGTAACTGAGATGGGTGCAGAAAAGAGCATAATTCTCTATGGAGGCTCAGTTGAGCCAAGCAATGCCTCTGCGCTTGCTAAAGATACGGGAGTTGATGGTTTTTTGCTCGGACACGCAAGCGCAGACGCTGACATTTTTACAGCACTCGTGAAGGCTTTGCTGATACCGAAAGTCGCATCTTCTGCTCGACTAAAAATTCGACCTTGAGTATAAAACGTATGAGAACTGTACGCGACATCAAAGTACTCGAAAATATCCCCGTGCTTTTACGCACATCCTTAAATGTTCCTATTGTGAATGGAAAAGTGAGTAATTCATTTAGACTTCGTAAAGCAATTCCAACTATTGCGTTTCTTCAAAAAAGCGGAGCACGAGTGGTATTAATTGGCCATATTGGAGAAAAGGGTACTGAAACACTGTTACCCGTGTATCAAGCAATGAAAGAATTCATACCAGGTATTCAATTTTGTTCAGTTACAGTTGGAAAGCAGGCTCGTGAAGCAGTACGAGTGCTTCCTGCGGGTGGAGTACTAATGTTAGAAAATCTTCGTCGTGATACTGGAGAAGTAATGAATGATAAAAAATTCGCAAAAGAGCTTGCAGATCTAGGAGATGTATTTGTGGAAGATTCATTTGATGTATGTCACCGCGCACATGCTTCAGTGGTAGGTGTTCCTGCGATTCTTCCTTCGTATGCAGGGTTTTTAGTTGAAGAGGAAGTGGCACAGTTATCAAAGGCGCTTACTCCAAAGCATCCAGCAATAGCAATAATAGGGGGCGCAAAATTTTTTACAAAAGAGCCTGTCATTAAAAAACTTCTTGAAGAGTATGATCGTGTGTTTGTGGGAGGCGCACTCGGAAATGATTTTACGAAAGCCATGGGATATAGTGTCGGAAGCTCTCTTGTTTCAGGAGCAGATCCTAAGGCAATTAAAAGTTTACTAGGAAATAAAAAACTCGCTGTACCACTCGATGCCATTGTTGGGGAAAGTAATTCCGAAGAATCAGCAAGTCACAGTGCTACATTTGATTCTATAAAAGACAGCGAAGCAATTCTTGATGACGGTCCGAAAACTGTGGCTATGCTCGAAAAGCTCATTGGAAATGCTAAGACAGTTTTGTGGAATGGTCCTCTTGGAAATTATGAACACGGGTATGTTGAGGCGACTCGCGCAATCGCCCTTGCTATCGCAAAAAGTTCAGCTTACTCAGTACTTGGCGGAGGGGATACCGAAGCTGCAATTGAGGATTTGAATATTCGCGATAGCGTATCGTTTATTTCGACCGGTGGTGGAGCAATGCTCGATTTTCTTGCAAAGGGCACTCTTCCTGGTTTGGAGGCACTTTCTCGAAAATTTTAATTCAACTGCTCACGAATTTTTTCAGCAATTGCCGTAGTTTCTTCAGGAGAGCATTCAATTTTTGGCCAAAATTCAAATTCATTTCTATGTAATCGAGGAATAAGATGTATATGCAAGTGAAAGACAACTTGCCCTCCTGCATCTTCGTGATTTGAACTTATCTGCATGCCTTTTGCTCCTACGGCGTCACGTACTGCAGGTGCTATTTTCCGTACAGTTTCCATTACAGCAGATAAAGTTTCATGATCAACATCAAAGATGTTTCGCACATGCTTTTTAGATATTACCAGGGTATGACCAAGCGATACTGGTGCGATATCAAGAAAAGCAAGGGTATGTGTATCTTCGTAAATAATTTCTGCGGGGATTTCTTTGTGAATTATTTTATCGAAAATATCATCTTCTTGAGTCATGCCACTAAGCATAGCGCACATCTGAGCTCTGCCAAATTTCTGATACAATGCGCTCTGTATGTTTCCACTTTTTGATTCACTAAGTAGCAATTCCTCTTTGCGTGAAGAACTTAAAGAATATGATGATTTAACCGCCGCACTTCTTTCACGTCGTGGAATTTCTACCGCAAAAGATGCAGTACAATTTCTTTCTCCATCATACGAAGAGCAGCTACACGATCCGTTTCAGCTGAAAGATATGCAGAAATCCGTTGGGAGGATTAGTAAGGCGATAGATACGGGTGAGCGTATAGCAGTGTGGAGTGATTACGATTGTGATGGGATTCCTGGAGGAGTCGTGCTGCATGATTTTTTTAAAAAAATAGAAGCGAATTTCTGTAATTACATACCGCACAGACACCACGAAGGGTTTGGATTAAATACTGGCGGCATAGATAGTCTAAAGGCAGATGGAGTTTCGCTTATAATTACTGTTGATTGTGGAATTGCAGATGTCGCAAGTGTTGCGTATGCAAACTCAGTCGGTATCGATGTCATAATTACCGACCACCACTTGCCTGGCGAAATAGTACCTAATGCTTATGCAATAATTGATCCAAAGCAAGAAGGGGAAACCTACCCGTATAAAGACTTTTGTGGAGGAGGACTTGCATGGAAATTGGTTTGTGCGCTTATTGCAACTCCTCAAACAGAAACAGCTGCCTTTAAAGGACGAGAACGTATAAAAGAAGGATGGGAAAAATGGTTGCTTGATATGGCTGGACTTTCAACTATCGCAGACATGGTTCCACTTACGGGAGAAAACAGAATTATTGCGAAGTATGGACTAGTCGTAATGCGCAAATCCCCAAGGATTGGATTTCAAAAACTCTGCAAAGTCGCTCGTGTAGACCAACGAACACTCACAGAAGACGATGTGGGCTATATGCTCGCACCACGCGTAAATGCAGCATCACGAATGGGTGATGCTATGGATGCGTTTAGACTTTTTACGACAGAAGACGAAGATGAAGCAGACATGCTTGCAAAAAAGCTTGAGGCTATAAATAAAAGTCGCCGCGCTTCTAGCGCAGCTATAACTAAGCGCGTGCACGAACGGCTTGAAGATAAGAAATTACTCGACAGCATCGTTCCAGATGTTATTGTGATGGGAGATCCAGAGTGGCGACCAGGCCTTTTAGGCCTGGTCGCCACAAGTGTCGGTGAAGAATATCAGCGTCCTGTTTTTTTGTGGGGTAGGGAAGGAAACAATATTTTGAAGGGTTCGTGCAGAGCAAATCGTCCTGACGTACACTTGCTTAAGCTCATGCAGGCAGCTGCACCCGATACGTTTATAGACTTTGGTGGTCATCGCGCGTCGGGAGGATTTTCAGTACAAGAAAGTGCAATACATACGCTTGAAGAACGACTAAATGCTGCGTATGCCACTCTAGACTTTGCGGACTTAGACGAGCAAGAGAAAGCAGATGCAGAACTTAGTATCTCTTCAGCAACGCCACAGTTTTTAAAAATTCTCGAACGCCTTGCGCCGTTTGGTATGGCAAATCCAAAGCCATCCTTTGTACTTCGTGACGTGGTTTTAGAAAAAATATCCTGGTTTGGGAAAGCGGGAGAGCATTTGCGACTGAAAGTGAAGTCGCCGGTGGATGCGCTCGATCAAAAGTTTAACAAGCAGACGAGTTCAATTGAGGGAATTTCTTTTTACGCAAAACGCCAGTTAGGTACTGTATGCGAAAAGCTTTCAGAAGGCGATAAACTCACGATGCTGGTTACCCTTGAGCGCGATCTCTTCACGCGAGGTCAGCCAGTGCGGTTGAGGATTGTGTCGATTGGCTAGGGCTAAATCTCCGACTTTCTCTACCACGAGCTGCACTTTTGCTTTGTTATACTAGATAGATGCTGTTCACGATTTTTGCTGATGGGGGATCGAGAGGGAACCCCGGCCCCGCAGGGGCCGGGGCAATTGTCCGAGATGAAAAGGGTACCGTAGTCGCAGAGATCTCAGAATTTCTCGGAGTGACCACAAACAACGTCGCAGAATACACAGGAATTCTTTCTGCCCTTGAAACGCTTCTGAGTTTGCTTAGCGGTGGTGCTGAAGGAAATACGAAAGGTATTAGTATTGCTGCGAGCGAAGCGAGTGTTGTTGTAAAAATGGACAGTTTACTTGTAGTAAAACAAATGAATGGCGAATATAAAATAAAGCATCCAAATCTCATTCCTCTCGCTGCACGAGTAAAAGAGTTCTCGAAAAAGTTTAAATCAGTAAGCTTCGCGCACGTATATCGCGAACACAATAAAGAAGCGGATGCTCTCGCAAATCTCGCCATGGATCGAGGAATGAACAGAAGATAGTTATCGTAGCTAGAAATTCAGAAAGATTTTATCTCGGGGTGAGAATTTTTTGAAGTGTGAATTTCTATAGTACATGTATGCATGTACGCGTACACGAAAAGTTACTTTTCTTCGGAACAGCTGCATTTATGTGCGGAATAATTCTTGGGACTTTGGAAAGTAGTCTTCCGTGGGGCTTGCTACTTTCATGTGTATTTATAGGAGTTTTGTGTGTTTCCTTTCCCTATATTGAATCTCTTCGCGCTCCACCAGAATTAGATTCGAAAAATTTTTT
>DAIDID010000035.1 GCA_027459545.1 Candidatus Parcubacteria bacterium
GGAATCGCTTTCTAAGGATGGTGGTGGAATTCGCGGAACTCCATCTGGGTTTCCTGAACTTGATAACCTTCTTTCAGGATTTCATCCTTCAGACTTAGTTATACTTGCTGCACGTCCGTCTGTTGGTAAGACTTCTTTTGCACTTGATATCGCACGCAATGCAGCTGTTCGACACAGTGTTCCCGTGGGGATTTTTTCACTTGAAATGAGTGCTGAGCAGATAATTGATCGTATGATTTCGGCAGAATCATATGTAAATTCCTGGAAAATTCGCACCAACGCCGTACATGCCCAAGAAGACTTTGATCGTATTCGTGACGCAATAGAAAGTCTTTCTAAAGCTCCAATTTTTATAGACGACAAACCTGGAAATAACATCCTCGCCATGCGTGCGGTTGCACGACGCCTTAAGCGTGAGCATGGAATCGGGCTTCTCATTGTGGACTATCTTCAGCTTATGGCTCCTACTAACACTAAAAATTCAGACTCGATGGTGCAGCAAGTTACTGAAATTTCCCGCTCACTAAAATCCCTTGCTCGTGAGCTTGAAGTGCCAGTTATTGCTCTTTCGCAGCTATCTCGTGCAGTTGAACAGCGAGGAGGTAAACCCCGGCTTTCAGACCTTCGTGATTCGGGTTCAATCGAGCAGGATGCAGACGTTGTGATGTTTATACATAGAGAAGATAAAAATAATCCAGAAAGTGACCGCCAAAGCATAGCGGAGATTTTAATCGAAAAACACCGAAATGGTCCTACTGGGAGAGTTGAATTATTCTTTGACGATAAACGCACGAGCTTTCAGTCAATGGATAAATCCGGATACGGACAACTCGCAAATGAGTTTTAGTGTGTACACTAAAGAAACAACATATGACTGACCGAGTAGAAGAACTTTCAAGAGCATTTGAACGATTTCCAGGAATCGGCCCCCGCCAAGCAAAGCGCTTTGTGTATCATCTGCTTTCTACTTCAGAAAGTGACCGCATTCGGCTTGCAGAACTTATTGCACATCTAGGAGCAGAAGTGCGTCAATGCGCTTCGTGCCTTCGTTTTTGGAGTGGTACAGGCGAGGTTTGTAACTACTGCTCTGATACTTCTCGAGATGACAGTATACTCATGGTTGTAGAAAAGGATCAGGACTTGTTAGCAGTTGAACGAGCAAATGCATACAAAGGTAGGTATTTTGTGCTTGGTGGAGTACTTACCCTAGCAGGCAAGGGACACATACGAGAACGAGAGCTCGTGGACAGAGTTGAAAGAAAAATCAGAAATGGGAAAGCTGAAATTGTACTTGCACTTTCCGCAACAAATGAAGGAGAACATACGGCTGACAGAATTCGAGAACTACTTACTCCCCTACGAGAGCATATTACGCTTTCTGTACTTGGACGCGGTCTTTCAACTGGTTCTGAATTAGAATATACAGATGCAGAAACTCTTTTCGGAGCACTTCAAAATAGAAAAGAAACCTAAAAGCCTCCATTTTGGAGGCTTTTAGGTTTCTTATGCGATTGCGTCGATCTTAACCTTTACAAATGACTGACGATGACCGCTTCGCTTAAGATAGCGACTCTTTGCTTTGTACTTTACTACCTCAATTTTTTTTGCTCGGCCTACTGATGAAACTGTACCTGTAACCTTTGCTCCGGGAACTACTGGAGCACCGAGAGTTGTGATTTTTCCGTCATCAGTCAAAAGAACCTCTGAAAAGGTCACGAGGTCGCCCTTTTTGACGTCCTCACCTGTAGGGCTGGAAAACTTCTCAATAGTTACTAAATCGCCTGATTTAACAACATATTGCTTACCTCCTGCCTTAATAACTGCGTAATTCATAGTCCAGATATAGTAGCGTTTCGGGCCTGAAAATGCAAGCTATTCCTCGATGCCGGGCTTATCTAGCAAAATAGCCTCAACTCCTATTTTTGATTCAGCTATTCTGTACACGTCTTTATCAATTTTTCCGAGCTCTTTATAGCCGCTATTATAGTGCGAAACCGCTGTCCCAAGCGCATTTCCAAGCTTTTTATAGTAGTCTTCATAGCTACCTATGTGCTTACCAAGCTCCCCTACCCTTTTTTGAATTTCAACTGCTTTTTGCTCTATTTCGAGCGCTTTAAGACCCTGCATGACTGTTTGTAAATATGCTAGAAAAGATGTGGGCGATACAATAATTACTTTATATTTTGAGGCTGCACGATGAATTAAATTTTCATCCTCGTCTGCTCCAACACTATTCACAAGCAAGTCATAGTAAATCCCCTCTGACGGAATAAACATAAACGCAAAGTCCATTGTACCCTCTTCGGGTCGGATATATTTTGCGGTTTCCTGTATACGCACTTTTAAGTCAGCAACAAATGCTTTTTCATAATTTACGCGCTCAGCAGGATCATGTGTGCCGACCATTCGATTGTAATTATCTAGTGAAAACTTTGAGTCAATCGGCACGATCTTGTCATTTACGAAAACAGCTGCATCAACTATTTCACCATTTGAAAAAGGATACTGAATTTTATACATACCTGGCGGTAAGACGTTTTTTAAAACAGTTTCGAGATAGTACTCACCCAGTATGCCCCGTTGTTTGGGATTGCGAAGTACATCTTGCAGGGATTGAAGCTGCTCTGCAAATCCCTGTGTTTGCCTACCAATTTCCTTTACAGAAGTTATCTCTTGAGTGATTTCTTTTATAAGTCGCGCAGACTCTCCGAGCTGATTTTTTACTGTTTCGTTTACATTTCTCGAAGATTCAGACATACGTGCATCTAAAGCTCTTTCTAAATTCTCAATTTGCTTCTGTAAAAGCAACATGCTGTTATTTTCAACACCAGAATCACTCTGCTTATTTCTTAGCACTACCCAAAGCATGCCTCCTTGAGCGATAAGGAGCACAAAAACGATTCCTGCGATTAAAAATAATGTCATATGAATCTAGTATACGATATTTTACAGTTCGGTGTATTTGTATGAGTTCAAGCAAATGGTACAATGACTTTAATGTCAGAAGAACGAATTGAACGACTTAGTTTTCACCTTAAAACAGGTGATTACTTTCCTATGCTTGCTACGATTCTTGGTTTTGCTCAAGAAACAGTTGCAGGTTGCGGATGCGGCACCGATGAAGCTCTCGTTTCACTTGAAGCTGGAGTTCTTAAAAATATTCGAAACGAATTGCTATATTTGCATGAAAATTACCGCATAGTGCCTATATTAGAAGTAGAATAGCTATGTCACTCATTCACCAATCCTTAAAAGCTAGTATTCCTGAAGCACTTAAGGCTCGCGACGAAGTAAAACTTCGAACACTTCGCTCGGTCGTTACAGCAATGACTAATGAAGTTGTTTCAAAAAAAAGAAAACCTGATGAATTTCTTACTGATGAAGAAGCGCTCGCTGTGATAAAGCGTGCGGCAAATCAACGTAAAGACTCTATTGAACAATATGAAAAAGGAGGAAGACCCGAACTCGCAGAACCAGAATATGCTGAACTTAGCATTTTAGAATCATACCTTCCCTCTCAAATGACTCGCGAGGAAATTGAGCTCGCAGCTAAAGCGAAAATTCTTGAACTTGGCGCATCAGATAAAGCTGAAGTAGGAAAATGCACAGGAGCACTCTTAAAAGACTTAAAAGGCCGAGCAGATGGCAGTCTTGTAAAAGAAATCGTTGAAGCACTGCTTACGACTTAGAAAAGTATGAGCATTGAAAATCCAAATGAAAATCTGAAAAAACTTGCTGCAAGTCTTGATAGACTAGATAGGCTTGTAAACGAAAGAGAAAGAAGACTGGCACAAGGGGAAATTTCAGCTAGGCAAGAAAAGTCACCTATGGATATTGCACGTGAGGTATGGTCAGAGGCTGAAGCTCAAGCAATTAATCTAGGCGAAGGACATTCTATAACTACCATTTACAACATCGCCCGTTCGTATTTACATACAAGTACTCCAGCAGCTCAAGAAGCTCTAAAAGAAATATATGAGAAACGTCGTAGTGCATGATTCCATTCAAAAGCAGTATCGATACACCTGTACCGAGCCAATAGGAAAGAATTTTGATCCTGAATTTCGCCCAGACCTTACTCCAAAAGAAATGCTTGAGCTCGGAGTTTTTGGTGGAAGTTATTTATTTGATTGTCAGGAGGAATTTCCGAAACATTGGTTTGCTCATGCGAAAATAAGTAATGTAAAAAATCCAAAGCTAAATTATTTTCGCATACATGCCTCACAGCAGCTCTCAGAGTGGCAAAAAAAAGGATGGATATATGCTGATGATCCCCGCGGCTGGTTTCAGTGGTATTGCCGCTACTATATGGGTCGCCGTATTCCCATAGAAGACGCGCGGCAAATTAGCAGATGGAAAGCCATCGGGCGACACATAGCACAAATAAAAAAGAACTGCCGAAAAGGAGATGAACTATGCCGTCCGCGACAGCGCCAAGCAGTTCTTCACTGGGCATATGACAGTAGAAAAATTTAATTCGTATTTGTATAATACATTAGTAAGTGCTAATATATAAAAGATGCACCTACGTACCTTGTGTAAAGTTTTCGGAAACGAGCAGCGCGTTCGACTTGTGAAGTGTCTTTTACACAAAGCAACAGTAACTGAACTTCTTGAAAAGTGCCACTTGAGTCAAAGTGTTCTTTCGCAGCATCTCGCTATTTTGCGAGATGCAAAAGTTGTTACAGCTTGTAGAAATGGCAGACATATAGAGTACAAAACATCTTCTCGAGCATATGTGCGACTCGCAAAGTCAATTAGCAGCTTAACGAAGTAGTCGTATGAAAGACATACCAGTTAGCACGTTCAGAGAAGTTATCAACGCTGAACAAAATAATCCCTCCGTTGATTTTATAAATGTATGCACAGCTGCAGAGTATAAAGAAAAGCACATTCAAGGTGTGCGAAGTGTACCTTTAACAGAAATAGAAAAACATGTTTCTGAATTTTCTAATAAACAAACGATCTATGTTCACTGCCGTTCTGGTCGCCGAAGTGCACAAGCTATTGAGAAACTTTTCGCACTTGGAATTAAGGCAGAACTTGTGAACGTTAGAGGAGGATTGATTGCATGGGAAGAGGCGGGTTTTGAGACTAAGAAACACACCAACAGAATTCCAATTGCATCTGTCTATTAAAATAAAGCACTATATTATATAAAAGTCAAGTGACCCTACGGGGAATCGAACCCCGATTTGATCCGTGAGAGGGATCTGTCCTAACCGTTAGACGATAGGGCCGTCTCTTGTTTATACCAAAAAAACCTATGCAATGCGACTTTCTCTTGCTAGCAAAGCTACCTACGAAGCCATTCTTTGTCTTGACGCACGAGCTCTGAGACATCTTTAAACTCTGCAAGCAGCGGCCGCACTATACGTTCCATTCGAATTCCTTGTGAACCTTTTAAAAGCACTATATCGCCTTCTTTTAAAATAGCTTCTAAATGCGTCACTGCTTCAATTGAAGTAGTGACGTGCTGGATTACTTTTTCTGACATACCATCAGCTTTTGCAGTATCACTGATTCCCTTTGCAC
>DAIDID010000036.1 GCA_027459545.1 Candidatus Parcubacteria bacterium
CGCATAGTGGTTTAGTGCACCTGTCTTGAAAACAGGAGTGTCGCAAGGCACCGCGAGTTCGAATCTCGCCTCCTCCGCACTACGGTATTTTATTGAGACAATACTCAATCTCTCTATTTTATAGGACTATTCAGTGTTTTTCTTATGCTACTATTTGAGTCATGGATACAAACTTTCGGCCAGAGATTACAAATCAGGATGGTGCTGCAAAGCTACGCGAGACACATCCGGAATTAACGGAGATTGATGCTTTATCACGACAACTCAAAGAACTCTTCTTTATAGATAATCATCAATTTATTGGAATACCGAAATCAGAAGCTTACGCAACTGATGATTTTGTGCAATATTTTGAACAAAAGAAGAGTAGTTTTGTATATGTATATTTCCCCTGGAATAACACACTCGTGAAGACGGTTCCATCTGAAGACTATTTCAAACTTAAAACAAATCGAAATCAGGACCTTATCACCGCAGAGGAGCAGTTAAAACTGCGAGACTATAAAGTAGCAGTTCTCGGCATGAGCGTTGGCTCAAATATTGCCTTCGTTCTTACACAAGCGGGAATTTCGAATACCATTACGCTAGCGGATTTTGATGAGTTGGACACAACAAATTTAAATCGTATTTTGGCAGGAGTTCATCAAGTTGGCCTTAATAAAACAATAGTTGCGGCACGGCACATTTATGAAGACAATCCATTTGCTGATGTAATTCCACTTCAAGACGGAGTAAACGAAACAAATCTTGAAGAATTACTTAAGGCAAAAAAGGTTGATTGCATCATTGAAGAAATAGATGATATGCCCTTTAAGATACACGCACGCCTCTTAGCGATGAAATATAAAATTCCTGTCGTAATGGTAACTGATAACGGTGACGGAATCGTTCTACATGTCGAGCGATATGACTTAGGTCATACCAAAATATGGGGCAAAGATGCCTTTTACTATGAAGAAAAACTTGCTGATGGCCCAATGACAAAGGAAAAAGCAGGAGAAATGATCATGAATGACATTGTCGGTGGCCCGCATAGAGTAGATCCTAAAATGATTGCTTCTGTTAAAAGAACACTCGCAAAAGAATTGGTGTCATGGTCTCAGCTTGGATCAGCTGCGATTCTTGGAGGAGTAGTCGCCACATATATTGTAAAGCGCATTGCACTAGGTGAACTTGAACAAAACGATATTCGTGCTTATATTACACCACAGAGCGCTGAGTATAGCTCTCACGGCAACTAACTACCTTCATGCATAATTTATTTTCGAAGCATCCAGTAAATCCTAGCGACCTGGAAGAATTTGATAAACACAAACTTGTATCTTTTGCATACGACGAAACTGGTGACTTCACCGGAGTTATTGCTATTCATAGAACTAATAAGGGAGTTCCATCTTTTGGGGCGACGCGACTTTGGAAGTATAAATCCTTTACCGAAGGAGTTTCTGATGCACTGCGTCTTTCTCGACTAATGTCCTACAAAGCTGCACTTGCTGGCCTTCCCTGTGGAGGAGCGAAGGCTATAATCTTTGAAAAACCCGCGTATGTGACTGACCCAAAAGCCCGTGCAAATGCCTTAAAAGTATATGCAGATCGAGTCAATCTTCTAGGAAAAAACTTTGTGACAGGAACTGATGTTGGTATTACCCAAGAAGATCTTCAAACAATGAGGGATCTCTCTTCCCAAGTAATTGGTTTCAATGACAACACAACTGAATTTACTGGACTAGGTGTTTTTGAATCCCTGAAAGCCTCGATGCAGGAAGCATTTGGATCATCAGAAATTTCAGGAAGAAGTTTTGCTATTCAAGGACTTGGTAAAATTGGCACAGCTCTACTGAAGAATCTCATTCCTGAAGTAGGTAACGGAAAAATTTATGCATGCGATATAAATAAATCTCGAGTTGAAGAAATAAAACATATGTATCCGATGGTTGAAATAGTTTCTTCTGAATCAATACACACACAAGATGTCGATGTTTTCTCACCCTGTGCTCTAGGTGGTGTTCTTAACAAAAAAACCGTGACAGAGCTTAAAGCAAAAGTTGTGGCAGGTGGTGCAAACAACCAGCTCGCGACTGAAATTATCGGTGACTCACTTTTTGCTAAAGGTGTGATCTATGCACCGGACTATGTTGCAAATGCAGGTGGTATTATTGCCATTTATGATGAGTATGAAAATCCCGGAAACTATAATTCTGAGATCGTAAGAAAAAAAGTTGCACACATACCTGAAACCTTAAAAGCTATTTTTGCTGAGAGCAAGGCTTCCCATCGTGCTCCTCATCGAGTCGCAAACGAAATGGCAGAGAAAATATTTAATGCATATGCCTAAAAAGATTGCTACATATCCCTTTCCTTCACCACTACACACAGCAGAAACTGCCGAGGAGGCATTGAAAACTAAACCAGCGAGCTATTGGGAAAAGCGCGGCGAAAAAGCAGCACTTGCTCTATTTCATGAAGCGGCAGTACGCGTACCAGCATACAAAGATTTTTTAAAAAAAAATGGAATTAAGCACCAACAAATTAAGACTGTGGAAGATTTCAAGACGGTTCCTACTGTTGATAAAAATAACTATTTACGTGCTTACCCACTCGCTGATCTTTCTTGGGATGGAAAGCTTATGGACTCTTGGCAGGTATATGCTGCAACTTCAGGATCTACCGGAGAGCCCTTCTACTTTCCTCGCGCACAGAAAGAGACTGACCAATATGCTCTACTTGCTGAGCTGTATCTGCGAACTCAATTCAAAATCCAAGAACGCTCAACCCTGTATGTAGATGCCTTTGCAATGGGAGCATGGATTGGTGGCCTTTTTACTTACCAAGCAATTGAGAGACTAGCCAAAGCAGGAAATTATAAACTACACATTATTACTCCTGGAATTAATAAAGATGAGATACTAAAGGCAATTCGCAGACTTGGCCCTCTATATGACCAGCTGATTATTGGTGGATATCCTCCATTTACCCGTGATCTTATAGATGAAGGTAAGGCTGAGGGAATGGACTGGAAGAAATACAATATAAAATTTGTCTTCTCAGCTGAAGGTTTCGGCGAACGTTTTCGTGACCACATCTTTGAACACGCATCACTTCATAATGAATATCGAGACATGCTAAATCATTACGGTACTGTAGACCAAGGAACTATTGCATACGAAACTCCATTGGCGATATTCATGCGTCGTGCTGCTCTTAAAGACAAAGAGTTGTATCGAACACTTTTTACTGAAGCTAGTCGATTGCCCACCCTTGCTCAATACCTTCCGGAGCATTTTTATTTTGAGGCTATTGAAAACGAGAAACTACTATGTACAGCAAATGCTGGCTTGCCCCTTGTTCGATATGACCTAAAAGATCATGGAGGTATTATGGGATTTGATCATGCATGGAAAGCACTAGAGAAATCAGAAAAAAAACTATTAGAAGCTTTAGCAAAAACCAAAATACAGGACACTGTTTTTAAACTTCCTTTCGTTCATGTATACGAGAGAAGTGATTTTTCTGTGGTGCTTTATGGAGCAAATGTGTATCCTGAGCATGTACGTAAAGCCCTTGAGGCAAAAGAGTGTGCAAAATTTGCTACCGGAAAGTGCGCCTTGCGGATTGTGGAAAGTCGGCGGGGTGAGCCGCATCTTGAAATTAATATCGAGCTTCAAAAAGGAATTAAGCCCGAAACAAAGCATGGTCATATTGCAAAGAAAATAATTGTCGAGACGCTTATCGAGCACAACTCAGAGTATCGCTCAAATCACTCCCAAGCAGCACGTAAAGTACTACCGAGAATTAAACTCTGGGAATTTAATCACCCAAAATATTTTAGTGGGCGTGGAAAACAAAAATGGGTAATAAAATAAATATGAGCATTTCCCCAGAAAAATTGGCAAGAATTTTAGCGGCAGCAGTTCAGGCACCGTCTGGAGACAATGCTCAACCATGGCGTTTTCAAGTTAAAGAAAATACTATTTTTTTAGTAAATGTTCCCGAAAAAGATACCTCACCATTCAATTACAAACAAACTTCAAACTATATTGCACTAGGAGCTGCTTTAGAAAATATGCGTATAGCAGCAGGAAATGAAGGATTTGTTGTTAAAACAGAACTTTTTCCTGAAAATTCTAACGAACTTATCGTTGCAAAAATTACATGTGTAGAAGGAAATTCTAATAGAAACGATTTAGCTAACTACATACATGCGCGATCTAGTAATCGTCGTACTTATAATTCAGAAAAAATAAAGATTCAAGACCTTGTAGCACTGCAGGAGTTAGAAAAAGAACTTCCTTTTCAAGGAAGAGTTTTATTTCTAAATGAAAAAAAAGATATTGATATCATTGCATCTATAGTTAGTGCAGGAGAAAAAATCTCTCTTGAAACTAAAACTATTCACGCGTTTCTTTTTAAGCATGTTACATGGAGCAAAAAGGATGACAATCGAAGGCATGGTTTTTATATAAAAACATTTGAATTTAAGCCTGCGCAAGAGATTGTTTTTCATTTTTTTAGAAGCTGGAGTATTCTTTCCTTTTTTAAAAACTTTGGTATTACAGACCTAATCGCAAAGGATATGGAAAATGTTTACCGCGAATCAGGAGCGTTTTTTGTTATTACAATCTATAATCGATCAAAAGAAAACTTTCTTAAGACTGGGATGCTACTTGAAAAAATATGGTTGACTGCAACAAAATTTGGCTTAAGTATTCACCCGACAACAGCTATTCCGCTTCTTCATTTAGGAAATGAAGAAGGTGGATCACCTTTAACAGAAGCACACAAAGCTCTGGTGGAAAAGAAATATCGTACTTTGAGTGAACAGTATAAACTTAAAGATGAAGAAGAAATAGCTTTTGCTTTTAGAATTGGGGTAGCCGAACCTCCGTCTGGGCGAACAACACGAAACCAGCCTATTGTAGAATTTTTGTAAATTAAGGTGATACCATTAAACATATGAATGGCGCGTTTCAAAATTTAGACCTACTTACCGTAGGAATAGCTGTTGCTGGAACTATTGTGCTTGGGTTCACGGTATATATAGCAGACACGAAAAGCATTACTAATCGTACATTTTTTCAATTTTCCCTCGTAACTACTTTTTGGGGGTGTGTGAATTATTTAAGTTACCAATTTTCTAATGAGACACTTGTCCTTTTGCTGCTACGCGGGGTTCTATTTTTTGGCTTACTTCAAGCCTTCTTTCTATATCGACTTTTCCTAGTTTTCCCTGAAAATACTTTCAAATTTTCTAAAAATCATTTTTGTTTACTTATTCCTATCGTTATTTTTTCTGCATTAGTTACCATATCTCCCTATTCTTTTGAAAGTTTAGTCGGGGCTGTTACAGCAGGACAAGTTGCGATTGTTAAAACAGGACCAGGAATGCTTATATTTGCAGTT
>DAIDID010000037.1 GCA_027459545.1 Candidatus Parcubacteria bacterium
AAATAGTAGGGGTGGAATTTGTAGTAGCTACAGATGGCTCACTTTGTTGTGCAGGATATCCATACGAAGATGGCGGTGTTGCATACACTGCCTTCACACTATTTGATGAACCGATAACTACAGGTGAACCGAGCGCAAGTGTATTTGGTTCAACTGCTAAGCCTCCTGAGCTTTTTTGAGCGGAATTTCCTGACAATATACTCGCAAGCACTGAAGAAGAGCTTTCAAAGAAATTGTGAAGCGTGGTGTAGGTAGCAAGTGCGACTTGCTGGCCAAATGAGTAGGTATTTCCTGATGATTCTACCGCCGCAAGAAGGTGATTTGAGGCACGAATACTACCTTCAAAAGCAAGGATATTATTTTGTGCTTGTAGTCTTACGCTATCTTCTGCTAAAAGCACCGACTGAGTTGCGCCCATGGCAGCATTTCCAAATGCAATTTCATGACTAATAATTCCTACTGCGAATTCATTTGTGCCATTCACCCATGCATTCATCGCAAGCTGATACCCCTGCACAGTAGTGGTTGGAATTTGTGAAGCTGAAATACTTACCACTGATCCGATGTCGTACACAGCAAGTGCAAGATCTTCAGGAACTTTCGGAGTCACATCAACCCACGCATACACACCAGTGGTATATGCATGCATGATGCTCTGCGTAAAATGAACATAGTTTGGAATTGCATGCACTGCGGTATCCGCAAGCACTGCAGGAAGATGCTCTCCTGTTGTGCTTATAAACTCACCAAGCGCGAGAGACTCTGCGCCACGCTCCTGGATACCTTCGAGATACTGTGACATAAAACTCGTAATGTCCGAATATAAAAATTCTCCGGTGCCTACATACACCTCTGGTACTGCACTAGGCAATGCACTAGCAGAAGAAAGCGCAGACGCTAGAAGCGCGGGCTCTTGCTGAGCCTGCAGTGAAAGTGTCTGCGCTGCAGCATGGTACCCATACACACACACGAGCATGACTGCGAGCGAAACTACTACTGCACTGCTCTTTTTTTGAAATTCATGCGCTCTTTGTATTTTTGCTTCAAGTGACGTATCAGATGGGTTCGTTGCTTTTAGAAAAAGTGGTGAAATTTTTCTAACCGTTCGAGGAATGCTTTCCTCCGCTTGTAGCAAGTGCTTCTGGTATTCAAGCTCGCGTTCTTTTGAAAGAGTTTGACTTAATTCTTTTTTTCTTGCGTTCTGAGATTTGACAAACTCAAGTAATGAGTCGTGAGAGACGAGCCAACTTTTTCCAACTTGCCTTCCCTCAATTTTTCCAGACCTGCAAAGTCGAGCGATGTAGTCCGAATGATACCCAGAAATTTCCGAGGCCTCCTTTGTAGAAAGTAATGATACTTCTGAAAAATTTTCTATTTTGTTTTCAATGGAGGGAGTCATTCGTGAAAGTCGCAAATAAGGAATTTACCTATATAATACCTTACCTTTTCGGCATAACGACTATTTTATTTGGGGATAATTATTTTCCTTTTGCAAATAACTTTCACCTATTTTTCACTTAAAATTTTGTAAATTAATTTCTCTAAAATTAAAAAGTACATCTAAAAAAAATAAGCGTCTTCTGAAAAAGTGATCAGGAATTTAGTAAAAAATAAAGCACCAAAGAAATGGTGCTTTATTTTATTAACAACGTAAAATCTAAACTTAGCTTTATTTTAAATATGTTTTAAACGAGACGAGATATATTGTAAAATAAAGCTAATTTATTGAGTGCTCTCCAGCGAGATACTGAAAAGGCGTTATGTTGAGGTTATACTTTTCTAAATAGCTACTAGCATAACCAGATCCGATTACCGTACTTGCTACTGCAACGAGTCCAAGAACTATGAAAAGTGATCTTAACGCAGCACTTGCAGGCTTTTTTTGTGTAACTACTCTTTCCTGTAGGATTCTTCCTTGCTCAGGAAGTATTGGTGAGTTGTATACAGGCGTGTACCTCGCTGGCGCAGTAAATGAACGATGAATTGGAACGATTTCCTCTTCTTTTTCATCAACTTTATGTAAATTTACCTGCACTTCAGCATTTTCATCTTCAGGTTCTTCTATTTTTTCAATTTTTACGGGATCTACTTCTTCATCTTCTACTTTTTCAAGCATAACTGGCGTTTCCTCTTCCTCATATATTGGCTCTGTAGCGATTTTTTCTTCTGGGATGGTGCTAAACCAATCTTTCCAAGCTGAATGCATCTCTTCAATCAATTTTTCGCTTACAGGGATAGCCTGGGCCTTTTCTTTTGCAGAATCTTTAGCTAATTCCTCAGATAGCAAAGGATTTCTTCCGTCCAAGATATTAATTTCCTGTATTTTTTCCTGAAAAATAAGAGTTGGAAGCGGCGCAACCTCCTCCTCGTGAGAATAATTTGCCATTTCCCAAGCATTTTCAGCCTTTTGTGATCCATTTTCGGCTGATTCTGAAGTATTTTTTTTGCCAAATCGATGCTCATGAATGGAATCCTCCAGCACATACCAATTTCTTCCGACCAAACGAGCCTTCACACGACCTTCGCGACAAAGCTGCCCCACGTAGTCCTTCGAATACCCCGTAATTTCTGCTGCTTTTTTTGAGGAAAGATATTTCTTGCCTTCGAGAGTTATTTCATTCATCAAGTAACTATAACGTATCTCGTCTCGTTTATACGAAAGTTATTAACAGGTACTACGAAACAATAAAAAACAAAAAGCCTAAAAGATTTTCTGGCGTTCTAGTGAAGTCTTTTAGGCTTTTTGCTTTTTTAGCGCTCTCCACTAACCAATCTCTTTAAGTATGAGCTCACGTAAGACCGAGGGGTTTCCTGCTCCTTGAGTGGCTTTCATTGCCTGCCCCACAAGGAACTGCAAAAGCGCTACCTTGCCCTCTTTATACTCTTTTACAACACCTGGATGCTCCGCCAGGATTTGCTTAGTCGTATTTCGAAGCGCTTCAGGATCGCTTACCTGGAGCAAGCTTTTTTGAGTTGCTATCTCTTTGGGACTTCCTCCATGCTCTGCAAGCACCAGCAGTACGTCTTTTGCTCCTCGCGATGAAAGTTCTCCATTCTCAATCATAGTCATAAGTTCGAGAAATGCCGCTTGAGAAAAATTCGCATATTCTTTTGTACCAGTTTTAGCATAGTATCCACCAAGATCTGAAACGATATAGTTTGCAGAAAGTATCGGAAGTGTTTTTGAGTCACCAATTAGTTTTAAAAGTTCATCAAAAAAAGAACTTCTCTCTATGCTACTTCCTATGAAAACTGCATCTGATTCTTTGAGTCCGATTTCTGTGTACCGAGCACGGCGTGCCCATGGTAATTCAGGAAGCTCAGAAAGTATTTTTTCACGAGAAAATTCTGGATCTTCAGAAAGTACGAGCTTTGGTAGATCTGGCTCAGGAAAATATCGGTAGTCTGCACTTCCCTCTTTAAGTCGCTGACTAAACGTCAACTGTTTACCCTCGTCCCATCCGCGCGTCTCTTGAATTATTTTTTCACCAGCATCTAAAAGTTTTGACTGCCGCTCTACCTCAAAAGCGATTGCACGCTCGACTGAGCGAAACGAGTTAAGATTTTTTACTTCGACTTTTGTGCCAAGCTCATCCGTCTTTGAAATCGAAATATTTGCTTCTACGCGCATTTCTCCTTTTTCTAAATTTGCATGTGACGCTCCAAGTGTGCGCAGCAGGAGTTGTAGCTCGCGTGCAAACTCCCCTGCTGTTTTTGCGTCATGAATTTCTGGCTCAGTCACGAGCTCCATAAGTGGAACTCCTGCTCTGTTAAAATCAACAAGACTTTTTCCTTCTGCATTTTCAGTGCTTGAGTCTAACTGCGTAGACGCATGATGTGTGGATCGTGCAGTGTCTTCTTCAAGGTGAATTCGAGTGACGGGTACTCCAACGAGAGAGCCACCAGAAATGAGAGGATTTTCAAATTGGCTAATTTGATACCCCTTTGGAATGTCTGGATAAAAATAACTCTTGCGATCAAATTCTGTGTGGTCTGCAAATGTTCCTCCTATAGCTGCCCCCACACGAAGCACGTGCTCGACTGCTTTTCTGTTTATGACGGGAAGCGTTCCAGGATGCGCCATACACACCGGGCAAATATTTGAATTTGGAAGTGAAGCTTCAGGGTCGTTCGCAGAATCACAAAACATTTTGGTGTTTGTGTTTAACTCTGCATGAATTTCGAGCCCCACAGTAAGGCGATAGTGATCCGACATACTTAAAAGACTATACTACTCTTCTCTCACTGACTAGTCCTTGAGAAGCTTCGCAAGCCGATCTGAAAGCTTCTTCAAAGAAGAATCATCTAGTATCGAAACTGAAATAACTTCTCTGCCAGACACTGCTTCGAGCATCTGTACTGCCTTTCCTTCTTCCTCTGGTGTAAGCAAGTCTGACTTTGAAAGCACTACGAGCTCATTTTTTTCTGAAAGCCCTGATCCAAATGCCTCAAGCTCTTTTCGTATGTTTGTATAGGCTGACGCAAGGTCATCTTGTTCAGCCGAGACGAGATGTACAATAAATCTGGTTCGTTCTACGTGTCGTAGGAACTTCGAACCAAGACCTCGTCCAGTCGAGGCTCCTTCTATAAGTCCTGGAATGTCAGCTAAAAGGTAGCCGTAGAGATCCCCGAGATGCGGAGAGAGTGTCGTAAAGGGATACGCACCAACTTTTGAAGAGGCATTCGTAAGCGCATTTAGTAAAGATGACTTCCCTGCATTTGGAAATCCTACGAGGCCCGCATCTGCGATGAGCTTGAGGGTTATTCTGATATCCCCAGCTTGTCCTGGTTTACCTGGAGTTGCCTGCATTGGGTTTTGATTCGTAGAGCTTTTGAAGTGGTTATTTCCGAAGCCTCCCGCACCTCCCTTAAGCAATACTTTGCGTTCTCCTGCCGCAAGAATCTCGATAGTCTCACTTCGTGTAGTGTCCCTAATAATTGTTCCTACAGGCACTTGGAGCACCACTGGCTTACCATCAGCTCCGTGCTTGTTGTTTGCATCGCCTGAATCGCCATTTTCTGCTCGAAATTTTTTCGCGTAACGGTAATTAGAAAGGACTCCCAAATCACGCACACCTTCGAAAATGATGTCGCCACCTCTACCGCCGTCACCGCCGGATGGCCCTCCTTTTTCTTTTCCTTTTGAGCCGTCTTTTTTAGTGGTGTTTCCGCGCGAATTTGTTCTAACAAGCTTGGCGCTTGTTTTTTAGTTTGCACAGCTAGCTTGGGTGGTGCAACGGGAACAATTCCAGGCGGATT
>DAIDID010000038.1 GCA_027459545.1 Candidatus Parcubacteria bacterium
TATGTCGTGAAAGATACATTGTGCGACATACTTATACAAAATACAAAACTATAAAAGACCTTCTTCCCTACGCGAGTTAGCGTGCTCTTACATTTTTCTTTATATAGTCGTAGGCTTCTTCAACAGAATCTACAATTTGAAATAGGGAGAGATCAGTTTCGCTTATTGCATTAAATTTTTCGAAAAGATGCTCTTTGAAAAGAGCAATTATAGGTGCCCAGTACTCTTTGCCATACAGAACTATTGGAACTTGTTTGATATTTTTTGTTTGAACAAGTGTAAGAATTTCAGTAAATTCATCAAGCGTGCCGTAGCCTCCAGGAAAATAAATGTACACTTCTGAAGCAAAAGTAAGCATTACTTTACGAACAAAGAAGTGATCAAATGTCATTGCTTCAGTGGTGAATTTATTTGTGGGCTGATTGTCCAAAAGTTTGATATTAAGACCTACCGATACACCTCCTGCGTCATATGCTCCTTTGTTTGCAGCTTCCATTATTCCAAGACTTCCACCGGTAATCACAGCAAAGCCGCTTTTAGCCAGTTTTGCGGCTAGCAGTGTAGCATCTTGGTATGATTTATCGTCTGGACAAGTGCGTGCTGATCCGAAGAAAGTTGCAGCCATTGTGTATTTGCCAATCATGTCAAATCCCTCGACAAACTCTGACATGATTTTAAAAACTCTCCATGACTCAAGCTGGTTTGGTTTTGAAACTAGTGGCTCTGGACTTACTGGAACTTTCCTCTTCCCTGTTTCAATTGCGCCAGAAAGCTTTTGGGCCATTTCGTGATGTTTTTCTTGAGAATTTTTTATAGTTGCCATGGTATGTCGTATGATAAATAGTTTGGTAGTATCTTTTTATTATACGCTATTCTTGAGAACACTTCTGCGTGTGCAAAAGCGCCTCTGAGTGCGTTATGGGGTTTTTCTTCCGAAGGCAAGCCACAGTACATAAGCGCGAACGTTAGACTGATCATCGATTTTCCTTCTTTTGTAGGAGGTTCTAATTTCCGATTAGTCATATGAAGCCATACCAAGGAGTGAATGTCTATAGTTCGGTGGCTAAAAGGAAAAAGCGTGTTTGCTCGTTTGCAAGCTGATCTAACAAAGTCTCGATCAAAAGATGAATTTTGTCCCACAATGCTTTTGCTTTCAAGAGGAATTACCCATGCTACAAATTTCTTTATAAGCTCTGACTCTGATTGTTTTATGGAATCCGTTGCGGCACTCACTGAGAAACCGTTTATTTCTAAAGCTTCTTCAGAAATTTTCGCATCATCCCAAATTTTACACTCTTCATAAAACTCATTTTTAGGATTTTGAGTATCAAGAGCACCTATTGAAAGAATAGAGTGCTGATCGGGATGTAATCCACTTGTTTCGATATCAAGCGCAATCATGGCAAGACTCTTTCACCAGAAATGCTACTTCCCTGCTCTTTTGCTCCCTCTAACAAGCCTAGACCAAAACTCACAAGTGCGGTGATTACTAAAATACTAAGCAAAAATAAGGTCTTTTTTAGTGTCTTGCCTCCCTGAATGAAATCTGATATATTCATAAGTACCTAAAGAGTATACCGTATGGCACATACAAAAGCAGGAGGTTCTGCAAAAAACCTAAATACTTCAAATCCAAAATACCTAGGCGTTAAGCTAGCTGATGGTCAAAAGACTGCCCCTGGCATGATTATTGTACGTCAGCGTGGTACAAAAATTGACGCTGGTAAAAATGTCATGGTAGGAAAAGATCATACTCTTTTTTCTATGATCGAAGGGCGTGTATCATTTAGAGAATATCGAAAAACTAATTTTGATGGAGTCACTCGGCGCAAAAAAATAGTAGACGTTCTTCCTGTAGTAGCCTAAAGCAAAAAGAAAATCCCGAAAGTCTCGGGATTTTCTTTTTGCTTTTTCCTTGTATTATTCAGCTTCAATTACTATTTTAATAGTTCCGAAATTCTCACTCATTACGATCGGCACATCGAATTCTCCAACTTCTTTAATTGGCTTTTCTAGCTTAATAGCATCCACGGGGAGCTTCGTAGCATCTGCAATTTCAGGAGCTCCAACAGCATCGTAAAGATGATTCTTTTCATTGGCTTTTTTTGTGATAACTGTGCGTATTTCTGAGAGCTTTGCGATTGTTTCTGCAATAAGTGCTGCGTCTATTGCTTTTTGCTGATCTATTTGCACTTTTTTAAGCTCTGCTTGCTTAATATTGGCCGCGCTTGCGGGAACTCCGAGCTTTCGAGGAATAATAAAGTTTACAGCATGCCCATCAGATACTTCAACAACTGAACCAGCGCGGCCCATATTCCGCACATCTTTTAGTAAAACGACTTTCATATCACTATCCTACCCTTTTCTAAGGGTGAGCGCAAATTAGACTCTAAATACTACATACCCGTCAATAAAAACTGAACTGCCCGAGCCATTTGTGGGTCATTTGATGCAGTAATCTGGCTCGATGTAGCTTCTACGTCGATATCCGGAGTAATACCATTTCCCATGATATTGATACCTGCTGGAGTTAGCCAGCGCGCAATCGTTACCTTGAGTGAGCCGCCATCAATATTTATAAGTGTTTGAACTGAACCTTTTCCAAATGAACGCGTACCTATCAGTGTCGCTACGTGATTATCTTTAAGTGCACCTGCTAAAATTTCAGACGCAGACGCAGAGCCTTGATTCATAAGCACAACTACTTTTGTACCAGGAGGAACGTCATCTGTACCAGTACTCTTAAGCACATCGTTTGGTTGGTGCCCTTCATAATCTTCAGTCACGATCGTTTCGCCTTTTGGCAGAAAATGACTTGCGATGGTCACAGCATTGTCGAGATAACCACCAGGATTATTTCGAAGATCAATCACCAGATACTTCGAACCAGAAGCTTTGAACGCATCAAAGGCTGTTTGGAAAAGAGAAGCGGAATTCTCTGTAAATTCATAGAGTGCAATAGTATAGACTCCTGTCGTTTTATCGAGCGTATAGTCTATTTCAGGAACTTGTATAGTTTCTCGTTCTACTTTTATATCTTGTTCTTTCCCACCACGCACTATAGTGAGAGTGACATAGGTACCAACTGGCCCTCGAATCAAATTAACTGCATCATCGGATGAAACTCCTTGTGTAGAGGTGCCATTTATAGCAGCTATGAGATCTCCTGGAGCAAAGCCTGCTGCTGCTGCGGGAGTACCTTTAAGAGGTGCAATTACTTCTAGGTTTCCATTCGGATCCTCACCAAGTTCAAGCCCGATACCTCCGAAGCTTCCAGCTATATTGTCTTGAAAATCCTTCGCCTGCTGTGGCGGGAAAAATACAGTGTAGGGATCCCCATAAGAAGAAGTGAGGCCTTCTATAGCTCCCCATAATTTATCCTGAGTTGTAGGAATAGTAGAAGAAGCATGAGTAATTACGTATTGAGAATTAAGAACATTCCAGACTTTCCAAAAATCAGTGAAATTAGCAGCGGAATCAGGAGTCGCATTTAGGCCATCACCTAGAATTGGAATAGTTGCGACGGCAGTCTGTCCTATTGGAGAATTATAAAATATTCCTACCCCTACGCCTGCGGCAAATACAATAAAAAACAGCCCTAGACTCATTATTTTTTTAACACGATGTTTCCATGGCATAAATTGAGTACGGTGACTGGACGGAGCCTGCGACTCTTCTTCAAATTCATCTTGGTCCCAAATTGCATCGTCCACATCTACTTGCATGTGTGAACAGTATACCATCACCTATCAGCTATACTGGAGTGTATGATTAACAGACATGCTCGAGGAGACGTGCACTGGATTGACCTAGAGTCTCCAACGCGCACTGAGCTTCAAGAAATAATGCGTGAATTTAATGTTGATCCTCGAATAGAAGAGGACGTAGCAAGCGAAACACTGTACCCTATTGTTGCTTCATCAAAAGAGTATGTGTACTTGGTACTACACTTCCCTACCACTGGTCCTAATGGTCAAGCAAAAAACCAAGAGGTTGATTTCATTATCGGAAAAGATTTCTTAATAACCATACGCTACGAAACGATAGATTCAATTCATAACCTTCATAAAATATTTGAGGCGGAAGAGCTCTTGGAGTCTCCTGCAAAAAATATGTATGCGGATGCGTTATTAGAACGCGTGCTGTGTAAGCTGTATGCAACTCTTCGAGAAGATGTGGAGAGTATAGGAAAAAGACTTGCGCACATTGAAACAGATATTTTCGGAGGTAAAGAGCGTACAACGGTGCGAGCAATTTCTGAAATAAATAGAGCTCTGCTTCGATTTACTATGGCAATTGGAAAACATACCGAGTCCCTTACGGCTCTTCTTTCAGAACTTTCACATTCGCATTTTTTTGGAAAAGAATTTCTTGATCGCGCAGCTCGCATAGAGTCAGAACGCGAACATGTTGCAACCCTTGTGCATTCATACCAAGAGGTTGCAAATGAACTCCGCGATACAAATGACTCTCTTCTTTCGGCATCGCAAAATGAGGTTATGAAAACACTGACTGTCATTACTGTGATAATCCTTCCACTATCGCTTGTGGTGGACCTCTTTCAGATGACCGTTCCTGGCGTGCCACTCTCTCATAATCCTTTCGGATTTTGGATTATTTCTGGACTCGTTATTTTACTTACTCTTTTTTTGGTGCTGTATTCTAAATACAAAAAGTGGCTTTAAGTACTGTGTGAGGAAATTTGTGATTTAATAGAGTACACTATGAAAATGTGGCCATTTGGACAGAAAAAAACAGTATCTATTCCAACTCCCATCTTTTTTACTAATACACTCGGTGGAAAAAAAGAGAAATTTATAGCAATAAAACCAGCTATTGTAACGCTGTACTCTTGTGGCTTTACTGTGTATAGCCAAGCGCATATTGGAAACATCCGACCCTATGTGTTTGCAGATCTCATAGCACGAGTATTAAAAAATAATGGATATCATGTGAGGCGCGTTATAAATATTACTGATGTTGGACACTTAG
>DAIDID010000039.1 GCA_027459545.1 Candidatus Parcubacteria bacterium
AGTCCAAAAAATTCAAGCGAATAACTATCAAGATCCGCGAATTTTTTTGTACGAGTAAGCGCGTCGGTTTCGGGTGAGGCGCTATGTGGAATTTCAACATTTTCTATATACCCACAGACTCTGCATACAGCATGATGATGGTGTTCTCTGCCTGCTGCTAATTCAAAGTGAGCATGTTCGTGCTCAAGGTTTACACGTCTAACGATTTTCGCTTTATGTAGCGCATCAAGCGATCGGTATACGGTAACTTGATCCATGTTGCCTTTAAGTTTTTTTTCAATTTCATACACTGTGCGTGGTGTAGTCTCTTTTTCGAGAACACGTAAAAGCAATATGCGTCCTGGTGTAGCGCGAAGTCCTGCACTTCTAAGAAGCGCGGCGCGAGTTTTGTCACTAGAGCGAGTAGACATAGCGCGAATATACTATAGATGCAAAGTGTTTGCAATTGATTATTATTGCAATAGTATTGCATGTACTATAGTATGATTTTAATGACTATGAAAATTCGGCTGCTAATTGCGGGTACTTTTTTTCTGATAGTTGGTATCGGTATAGGTGCGTATCTTATACATACTACGCAGATTACTTCTTCTATTGCACAACCTAGCAAGATTCAAATCGTTGCGGCGGAAAGTGTTTGGGGAAGTATTGCTTCTCAGATAGGTGGCACAGAGGTGCGTGTTATAAGTATTGTTTCAGATCCTAATGCCGACCCTCATGAATACGAAGCTACCACCAATGACGCGCGCGCATTTGCTTCCGCAAAGTATGTAATTGTAAATGGAGTTGGGTATGACAGCTGGGCTACTACACTGCTTACTGCAGGTAAAAATCCTAGTCAAAAAGTACTAACGGTCGGCGATCTTATTGGAAAAAAAGAGGGAGATAATCCGCATCTTTGGTATAGTCCTGCATATGTAAATGCAGCAGCAAAGCAAATGGAGATTGATTTGATTGCACTTGATCCAGCTCATAAGGCAGTCTATGAAGCAAACTACGAAACATTGCAACATTCGCTCGCAGAATATCAAGACCGTATTGTGTCTATAGCGCACCAATACGCAGGAACGAAAGTTGCTTCAACTGAAGACGTCTTTGCATATCTCGCAACTGCAGCGGGATTAGACCTTGTTTCACCACCAGCTTTTACTGAGGCTGTAGCAGAAGGAAATGATCCTCCAGCACAGAGTGTTGTTGAATTTCAAAATCAACTAAAGACAAAGCAGGTGAGTGTATTGGTATATAACGAGCAAACAATTACTCCTCTTACTGAAGGTATGAAAAAACTTGCTGCAGATGAAGGCATACCAGTTGTAGGAATTACTGAAACTATTCAGCCAGCAAATACTTCTTTTCAGGATTGGATGAATGCTGAACTTATTAATTTAGAAAATGCATTACATGCAAAAAGCCTCGGGCGATAATTTCTCTGAAGATATCTATCTTCGACTATGCTATCGTACACAGTATGAATTCAAATTCTATTATTACAGCAGCGAACCTTTCGGGAGGATATAAAAATACGCCAGTGTGGAGCGAAGCGTCTTTTGAAATAGCGAAAGGTGAATTCATAGTTATACTTGGACCAAATGGCGCTGGCAAGACTACTCTTTTCAAACTCCTTCTTGGACTTTCAAAGCCACTTTCTGGTGAGCTTTCTGTACTTGGCCAAAAGCCAAGTCGAGGAAATTCAAGAATTGGCTACGTCCCTCAAAGTCATGACATCGATAGAGACATAGGTATTGAAGCGCTTGAAATAGTAAAACTCGGACTTACAGGTACTCGCTGGGGAATGGGTTTTTCAAAAACTGGTACAAAAGAAGCAATAGAAGCACTACGGCTCGTACATGCTGAAGAGCTTGCACGGAAATCACTCGGTTCAATGTCTGGAGGTGAACTCCAGCGAGTATTCCTAGCTCAAGCACTTGTCTCTAAGCCAGACATATTACTTTTAGATGAACCCCTTGCAAATTTAGACATTCGCCGAGAGTCAAATCTAGTACATATACTCTCTGACATAGCAAAAAAAGAACAGGTCACAGTGTTACTCATCGCGCATAATAGTAATCCGCTTCTATCCGTGCTTGATAAAGTCTTATACGTAGCAAATGGCAAGATGACAATTGGTACTCCTGAAAGCGTTCTCAACTCAGCATCTCTTTCAGAATTGTATGGGATTACAATTGAAGTCTTGAAGGACTCACTGGGACGTCTCGCGATTATCGGTATCGAAGAATCAGGCAGACATGATCACGACCATGAATAATGCAAAATATGAACACACTTACATTTAGCTGGAATATTTGGAACGATGTGCTCACCATGTGGCAGTACGATTTCATGCGTCATGCCTTTGAGGCGGGAACAATTATTGCAATAGTGGCCGGTGTTGTGGGTTACTTTGTTGTGCTTCGAAAGTCTTCATTTGCAGCGCATGCACTTTCGCATATCGGTTTTACGGGTGCTGCAGGGGCGGTGCTCATAGGACTCACGCCACTTTTCGGACTGCTTGCATTTACGCTCGGCGGTGGACTGCTCATTGCCACACTTGGAACGCGTGCCGCCGAGCGTGATGTGCAGATAGGTACCGTGCTCGCCTTCATGCTCGGGCTCGGAGTTCTTTTTATAAGTCTTTATACGGGCTACGCTACAGAAGCATATTCACTTCTCTTTGGAGAAATTCTTGGAATTAGCTCGTCTGATGTGCTTGTTACTGCAATAGCAGGAGGCATTATCATCTTGGTATCTATCGCAATATATCGACCGCTTCTTTTTATGTCACTTGATCAAGCTGTTGCAGAGGCAAAGGGCATACCAGTGTATACGCTCGGAATTATTTTTATGTTGCTTATTGCAACTGCTACTTCTATCTCCGTGCAGGTGGTGGGCGTGCTGCTCATCTTTGCACTTATGATAACGCCTGCTGCAATAGCACAGCGCATCGCGAAACGCCCGATAGTGGGTATTGGGATTTCGGTTTCTGTAGCACTTCTAGCGACATGGCTAGGACTTTTTATAGCATTTTATCTCCCGTACCCAGTGAGTTTCTTTATTACCACAACCACATTTATGCTATTTCTCGCTTCACGATTTGTATTTAAAACTACCTAAGTCAGTGGTTTTAATTTACATCGGTAAATACCTTCACTTCGGGTATATCTCTCCATACTCGGCAAGGACTTTCAGCAAGCGAGCCAGTATCTGAATATAATTTCGCCAAAGCATTTTTCTTAGCTTCTCCAGTTACAAATATCACTGAGTGTGTAATCGTTTTGAAAAAAGGAATTGTAGTTGTGATGCGGAGAGGCTCCTCGGCTTTGGCGCCGGCATCGTAGGACGCGACCCAGTGTAGGGAATTAAATGTATCTTCAAAAAAAGAAGGATCTTCTGGAAAGGGAACGATGCCGGCGGTGTGCGCATCGATACCTATACCCACGGTTGCAATAATGCTTCCAGACGAGCGCGTTCTCCATGCACGAAGTTCTCTCTCAAATCTTTGTGACAGTTCCAGCATAGACTCATTTTTTTGCGGTCTTGTATCTATGCTGTGCGCACCATACTCAGTCGCCTTTTTGTAGAAGTGAGTTTTTTGTATTTGAGCGAAGGTGTTGCGTAAGGGATTTCGAGAGTAGCGCTCATCTAGTACGCTAATCGTGCAACGACTGTCAAAGTTTGAAGGATCGATGTGCTCGAGTAATGCTAGACAGGATCCGCCAGAAGAAAGAAAGAGAAATTCTTTTTCTCGCTCTTTCGAAAAGAGCTCATTTAAAACACTCGCAGTGGCTTGCAGTATTTCAGAAGAAGGAAGAACGGAAATATTCATGTGTTTTATACGATATCATGGGTAAGGTTTGCATGCGGTATCGTGTGCTAGAATTTCACCATGGCCAATAAAAAATCATATATTCCTGGTGCCTGCAATATCGGTCCTGAAGAAATCAAGATGCGCATGAGCGCGGGTTGGATTGGGCTTATTGTAACACTCATACTAGGTGAAGCGCTTATGTATCTACCCATAAGTCCTTGGACGCGGTTAGTGGTTTTTGTGCCTGCAACAATAGCGGCACTTGGTTTTCTGCAGGCGGCTTTTCAATTTTGTGTGGCATTTGGGATGAATGGTCTTTTCAATGTTTCAAATGAAGTAGGAAAGACGGAAACGATTTCTCAAAAGGAATATCGCAAGAAAGATCAGCAGAAAGCAGTGCAGATTATTGTGTATGCAGTCATGCTAGGTGTACTAGTTGCGCTGGGGTTTGTATACGCCTAAATAGGCTTTAGTTTTAGGAGCAGTTGAATAACTGCTCGCGGCAGGGTAATGTGAAAGAATTGTCGAGGTGTGACTACATGCCTCGATTCGTTGTCGGGGTAGCTCAGTTGGTAGAGCACAGCACTCATAAAGCTGCGGTCGTGAGTTCAATCCTCACCCTCGACACAGACTATAAGAGATATCTTGCACTATTTTGCTCGATGCATCATACTGCAAGGGTTATTTTGTGATGTTTTATATATTGCGGTCGTAGCTTAGCTGGTTAAAGCGCCGCCCTGTCACGGCGGAGATCGAGGGTTCAAGTCCCTTCGACCGCGCTAAAATAGAAAAAGTCCGATACTTCGGACTTTTTCTATTTTTATCTGCGGACGGGGACTTGAACGACGGAAGGAAATAGTGTGGGGCACTATTGGCTATTTATACAATTCGGACGGTGTTAGTTATAAATTTTTAGATTACGTTTTGCCCGAAAGTTATCCTACAAGCGGTGGCTTGTATGATCCAGTACGTCCGACATGGGCTTGGATGGTCTGCAGTGGGGCAGTTGCATGCACTACTTGGTAAGGTGTAATTTAATTGTTAAAATTTATGAAAACTTAGACTAAAACTCATCTTATGAGGGGACTAGGTGAAGATCCTATTTCATAATAAATCTTTTCGTAAACATTGATTAGACCCTGCTTTTACGGCATAATGACTATATGAAAGCAGCTTGGGGCC
>DAIDID010000040.1 GCA_027459545.1 Candidatus Parcubacteria bacterium
AAAAAATGTCGTTGAGCCTCTTTTTATACAAACAACAGGAGCAGATGCAGTAAAAGAAGAGCAGGAATTCATAAAGCGAGATGCTGTTGTCTGCGTACTAAAGCATTGGAAAGACGACTCCTATCTTTTGCTTAAGTGGAAAAAAGTTGCATGGGAAGGATTTGTAACTGGTGGAATTGAAACCGACGAGGACATAATAGAAGCAGCAAAACGTGAAATTCTTGAAGAAACCGGGTACACGCATGCGAAATTTATAAAAAAACTTGGCGCTCCTGTGCATGCAAAGTTTTATCATGTACATAAAAAAGAAAATAGACATGCGCGCTTTCAGGGTTTGTATTTTGAATTAGAAGATAGATTTCAAAATCCAATTAGTGAAAGCGAAAAAGATCTTTGCGATATGAGCTGGGTTCCAAAAGAGGAAGTTGAGGAGCATATAACTGCTCCAGACATGAAGCTTATTTGGAAAAGAGTTTTTTCACCAGAAGAAGCTTACACAGGCAATGGTATCCTCGCAAACTCTGGAGTTTTTACTGACGTTGAAAATACAAAAGCTATGAGCAGTATAGTTGAAGCAGTCAAGGCTGAAAAAGTTACTCAGTACCGACTTCGCGACTGGCTTATTTCTCGACAGCGATACTGGGGATGCCCTATTCCTGTTGTGTATGATCCTGAGGGAAATCCGCACCTTGTTCCGCTTGAGCACTTACCATGGGAGCTTCCAACAGATGTAGATTTAACTCCCACAGGAAAATCACCACTTGCTACTTCAAAAGAACTGCATGAAAGAGTTGAAAGAATTTTCGGGAAAGGATGGACTCCTGAGTACGATACACTAGATACGTTTGTTGATTCTTCTTGGTACTATATGCGCTATCTTGACTCAAAGGATTCTGAAAAGTTTTCAGACCAAAAAAGTCTGAAGCAATGGCTTCCTGTAAATAGATATTCTGGCGGAAGCGAGCATACCACTATGCATCTTTTGTATGCTCGTTTTTTCAATAAAGCGCTGTACGATTTGGCGCTGGTTTCTCACAGCGAGCCATTTCTTGAACGCTTTAATCGAGGACTTATACTCGGGCCAGACAATCAAAAGATGTCAAAGTCCAAGGGTAATGTCATAAATCCTGATGATATGGTAGAAAAATATGGATCTGATGCCGTACGAATGTATCTAGCATTTATAGGTCCATATAATGAAGCGGGAAGCTATCCATGGAATTTAGACGGCGTGGAAGCAATGCGAAGATTTTTAGATAGAATATGGAAACTCTCTGAAAAAATTTCAAACGATTCACAAAAAGATGAGGAAATTTACCTCCTAGCAAAAGCCGCGTTAAAAGTAGGAACTGATATTGAAAAATTTAAATTTAATACGGCACTTTCTACCCTTATGGTCTTAGTAAGAGAGCTCGAATCCATTCACTTACTAACAAAAAAAACATACTCGGAGCTTCTAGTGCTACTAGCGCCTTTCGCACCGCATCTTACTGAAAATATGTGGGACAAGCTTTCGCTAGAAGGAAGTATTCATCAATCAGCATGGATTTATGAAAAGTATGAACTTAAGGAAGAATTAGCAACGGTAATTATCCAAATAAATAGTAAAAAGAAAGCTCAGATCTCTATACATAAAGAAGCAACAGAAGATGAAGTGCTTGCGCTGGCAAAAGAACTCCCAGAAGTAGCAAAAAGTCTTGAAAGTAGTAGTTTGAGTAAAATCGTTTACGTTAAAGATCGGATTTTGAATATTGTTACTGGCAATTAGTTGACGCATCTAAGTCAATCTGGTATAAATATCTTTACTAGCACATAGCAAGTGTATGCAAAAAAAGCCCTCAAAAGTCTCAAACAAAAAGAGCACTCTAAGCTCGCCAAAGAAAGCTCCAGCAAAGCTTTCTTTCGATACGGCGACTCTCGTAAAAAAGCTTCTTTCGGAAGTGCCTGAGCGCGCACGTGAAGTGCTTGTGTATAGATTTGGACTTAGTAACTCTTTTGAAAGAGAAACACTTGAAGCGATAGGTGAGCGATGGGGAATTACAAGAGAAAGAGTGCGCCAGATTGAAGCGTCAGGAATAGATGCGATTCGAAATTCAAAAGTATTTGACGAAGCGATGACTTCTTTTAACGAACTTGCTGAGTATATAAAATCGCTTGGAGGAATCGTCGCAGAAGAAACACTACTTGAAGGACTTGCTTCAGATGAAAAGACAAGAAATCGTTTTCGCTTTTTGCTAGTGGTGGGCTCTGCTTTTTTCCGCGAGCGAGAAACTGAAGAATTTTATGCACGATGGCACGTTGATCAAAAGACTGCAAAAAAAGTGCACGAAGCGCTTTCAAGTTTGTATGCTTCTCTTTCAGATGTTGAAGTGCTATCAGAAGGAGAAATTCTTGATCGCTTTATAGAAGAACTCAAAGATGTAAATGATGCATATAAAAATGAAGAGATTTTGAAGCGATGGCTTACTCTTTCTAAGAACATCAGTGCAAATCCACTTGCTGAGTGGGGACGTTCAGCATCACCAGCTATTCGAACAAAGGGAATTCGAGACTATGCATATCTTGTTATTAAGCGAGCAGGCACTCCTATGCACTTTTCAGATGTTGCAAAAACTATTAGCAGTCTTTTTGCAAAGGAAGCACATGTTGCAACTACTCATAATGAGCTAATAAAAGACAATCGTTTTGTGCTTGTTGGTCGAGGTCTTTATGCACTAGCAGAATGGGGATATCAGCCAGGAGTTGTGCGAGACGTTATAAAGGAAGTTATCGGAAAAAAATCTCTTACCCGTGAGCAGATAATAGAAGAAGTAAAAAAAGTTCGCTACGTGAAAGATAATACTATTCTTGTAAATCTCAACGATCCACGCTACTTTAAGCGTCTTAAAAACGGAGCATACAGTGTTGTATAAGAAAGTACTCTAGGTATTTTTTCCTTGCTATACTTATAGCAATGTCTAGCGCACCAGGAGGACCTAAAAAAAAAGGAATTCAACTTCCACTTTTTTCAAAAGTGGAAGCAATAAGCCATGCATTGCCAGGAGTACATATAACCTTTAGACAAATTGCCACAGTTACAGTTTTTTCTGTTGGAATTTTTATTGCTCTTGAGCCTCAGCAAAGTGTGTATAATTTTGAAATGGTGCTCTTTACGGCACCATTATGGCTTCCTATTATTTTGTATCGATCCTCAAAAGCAAGATTTGCACAGTACACAAGAGCAAAAGCTTTGTCTGAGCAAGAGTACGTTCTACTAGAAATAAAAATACCAAGAGATACCACAAAAACCCCTGCAGCAATGGAAACTTTTTTTTCAAATCTGCACATAGGATCAGGAGAAACAACCTGGTATAAAACCTTTATACAAGGAGGCACGCGTCCAGTCTGGTCAGCTGAAATAGTATCTCTTGGTGGGCGACTGCATTTTTATATACGAACAAGAGCAGGGTATCGAAAGCTCGTTGAAAGTTTCTTATATGCACAATATCCCAACGTCGAAATAGTAGAAGCCGAAGACTACAGTAGGCTCGTCGATCCTTCCGAGCACGGATATGGAATGTTTGCATGCGAGTTTGCATTTCCATCTACGCTTTCAAGCGCTCATCCATTAAAAACGTACGTGGACTATAAAATGGAGCCTGGAGACAAGCCAGAGGAAACGGTTGATCCGCTTGCACAGTTGCTTGAAACAATTAGCTCAGTTGGGCCGCAGGAGCAGTTTTGGATTCAAATTATTTTTAGAATGTCTAAAAAGGAAAAATATGAAGACTTACTAACTGCTGAAGGAAAACCATACGGATGGGCAGACGAAGTCAAAACATCACTTGAAGCATTGCGCGCACAAACAGTGCGAAAAATTAAACGAGTTGATCCTATAACTGGAGCCGAAACTGAAACAGAAACATTTCCAAATCCAAGTAGAGGCCAAATTGAAGCAATTGCTTCAATTGAAAGAAAAGCAAATAAGCAGATTTTTGATGTCGGTATTCGTACGGTGTATCTTGCTCCAGAGAACGCATTTCAAGGAATTATGGTCCCTGGAATGCTAAATATGTTTAAGCCTTTTAATAATGAAAGCACAGGAAATAGACTATCTCCAATTTCAAAGTGGACAGCTTTTTTTAATGACTTGCCATGGGAAGATAGGACAGGCCACCATAAGCATGAATTAAATAAAATGGCTATTCAAATGTATCGTCGTCGGGAATATTTTAATTATCCTTATGTAGGACCATGGATAAATATGAGCACAGAAGAGCTTGCAACGCTTTTTCATGTACCTTCAGCAGCTATAACAACACCAAGCATAGAGCGTATACAATCTTCAACAAGCTCTGCTCCTACAAATCTTCCTAGTTAAACTTGTGTATGAGCGTAGTAAAAGGCAAAAAAATATTTGTAGGGCTTTCAGGAGGGGTTGATTCTGCAGTCACTGCTGCACTTTTAAAAAAAAGAGGTGCAGCAGTGACTGGCGTATTTATAAAAGGATGGTATCCACCAGACATGCCTTGCACATGGGCTGACGATCGTCGTGATGCAATGCGCGTAGCAGCATCACTGCACATACCTTTTTACACACTAGATGCGAGCGAAGAATATAAAAGAGGAGTTATCGACTATCTGCTTGCAGAATATGCAGCTGGTCGTACACCAAATCCAGATAGCATGTGCAATAAGGAAGTTAAATTTGGTGCTTTTTACTCATTTGCAAAAAATCATGGCGCAGACTATATCGCAACAGGACACTACGCGCAAAATAGTTTTAAAAAAAATACTCTTCACGAATCAACACTTCACCGGGGAAGGGATGCATCAAAAGATCAAAGCTATTTTCTTTGGGCAATCCCAAAAAATGTTTTAGAGTACACAATTTTTCCTTTAGGAAAAATTCACAAA
>DAIDID010000041.1 GCA_027459545.1 Candidatus Parcubacteria bacterium
AGCCAAAAGCAATAAAAGCGTTAGTAAAGGGAATTAAAGACGGTTTACAATACCAAACGCTTTTAGGTGTTACGGGTAGTGGAAAAACATATAGTATTGCAAATGTCATACAAGAAATTCAAAAACCAACACTTGTGATGGCACACAACAAAACCCTTGCTGCGCAGCTCGCGCAGGAGTATAGAGAATTTTTTCCTGAAAATGCAGTGCACTACTTTGTTTCATACTATGACTACTACCAGCCTGAAGCGTACATTGCACATTCAGATACCTATATTGAAAAAGAAGCACAAATAAATGCTGAAATTGATCGACTTCGTCATGCAGCAACTCAAGCGCTTCTTACAAGAAAAGATGTAATAATAGTTGCGTCAGTTTCTGCAATTTATGGACTTGGGTCACCAGAAAATTACGAAAAAGTGCACGTAAAAATTGCTAAAGGCCAAGATGAAAATAGAGCAGCGCTTATTCGAAAGCTTATAGGGATTTATTTTGAACGAACTACTGCGGATCTTTCACCAGGCCAAATTCGTGCAGTCGGAAATACAGTAGAATTTATGCCGGTAAACGAAAAAGCAATTTATCGCGTGACGTTTGAGGAAACTGAAAGGGGAACCGTTATAGCAGCAATCGAGCAGCTTGATGCTATTTCTCGCTCGAAAATTTCTGAGCTAGACTCACTTTTTGTGTTCCCAGCAAAGCACTTTGTGTCAGATGAGGATGAGCGTGCGCGAGCAATTCAGGATATTCAAGCTGAGCTAGATGAACGACTTGAGCAATTAAAAAGAGAAGAGAAGCCGCTTGAGGCGGAACGCCTCAAGCGGCGCACCCAGCACGATCTCGCGATGATCCGAGAGATTGGCTACACAAACGGAATCGAAAATTATTCTCGACACTTTGATGGTCGTGCTCCAGGGGAAGCTCCATACACACTCCTTTCGTATTTTCCACATAAAAAAGATGGCACAGCAGACTTTCTTACCGTTTTAGACGAGTCGCATGTGACTGTTACCCAGATAGGTGGAATGTACGCTGGAGATCGCTCTCGAAAAGATAACTTAGTAGAATTTGGTTTTCGTCTTCCGTCAGCTCGAGATAATAGACCGTTGAAATTTGATGAATTTGAAAAAAGAATCGGCCAAGTTATTTTTACTTCAGCTACTCCTGGAGCCTATGAAAAAGAGCACAGCGTGCCACCAAAAGGTCAAGTCGTGGAGCAAATAATTCGTCCGACAGGTCTTGTTGATCCTGTTCTTGAAATTCGACCTATCGTAGGATACGACGCTAATTCGAAAGAGCACAGTACTTTTTCCTCAGCGACGTACCCTGGGCAAATCGCAGACTTTATAGCGGAAGCAGAAGTGGTTATAAAGCGCGGTGGTCGTGCACTAGCAACCACTCTCACAAAGCAAATGGCAGAAGATCTTTCAAAATTTCTACAAGAGAAAAGAATCAAAGCAGAGTATTTACATAGTGATGTTAAGACAATTGATCGCATCACCATTCTTACAGAATTTCGTAAAGGAACTTTTGACATTTTAGTAGGTGTAAATCTTTTGCGTGAAGGGTTAGACCTACCCGAAGTAGAATTAGTTGGGATTTTAGATGCAGACAAGGAAGGTTTTCTACGTTCTGAAACATCACTCATTCAAACAATAGGACGTGCAGCACGAAATGTACTAGGAAAAGTTATTTTGTATGCAGATACTATAACTGGTTCTATGGAGCGAGCTATATCTGAAACTAACCGTAGACGATCAATTCAGCTTACCTATAACCACGAGCATGGTATTACACCAAAAACAATTAAAAAAGAGATCCGTGACATTGCAGAGTCAATGAGAAGCGATCATCAAAAAACCATTGACTCTCTTCTAACGCTAGATCAAAAACTCTATCAAGAAGATCCTAAAGCCTTTTTAAAGGAAAAAAGAAAGCAAATGGCTGATGCTGTCGAGGAGCTGGATTTTGAGACGGCCGCGCTAATACGTGATGAAATTCTAACTCTAGAAGGCAAAGAAATACCTTCTGCAAAAGTTACTCCTCGAAGTAGAAAGAATAGATAGCTCAAAACTGCATGCTACTATAGAAGCTATACTATGAGTCTTCGATCGCTTCTCTCTCTTTTGCTCACCCTTTCGCTTGGGCTGGCATTTGGTTTTTTATTTGTATCTTCTCAATTTCTTGAAAATCATATTCTGCTAGTACTTCCTCCTACTCTCGCGACACAAACAGCCACCTCTATTCGCTTTTTAGTTTTTCAGCAGTTTTTGTTGCTAGTTCTACTAGGAGTTGTAATTACCTTTGTGTATTTTTCAATTTTAAGCGTAATAGTCATACATCCTTTACGTGAGCTCATACGGGGAATAAAAGCATTTGCAGCCGATGGAACAACTGAGCAGATGCCGAGCATAAATGAAACCACTAGCGAAATAAAATCTCTCAAAGAAGCCTTTTCTGGTTTTGCTGAAAAAGTTTCTGAAGCTCATAAAAAAGACACTGAAATTTCTCGAGTAAAATCTGATTTTATTTCAACGGCGGCGCACCAGCTACGAACACCTCTCACGGGTATACGTTGGGCACTAGAAGCACTCGAGCATGAGCACCTAAGCGAGGAGCAAATGGCGCTCGTAAAGAACGCAGTTGATAAAAGTCATGACTTAGTTGCAATAGTCGGAACACTTCTTGATATTTCAAGTATTGAGTCTGGAAAGTTTAAATATACATTTGAACCAACAAACATAGAAGCACTAGTTTCTGAAGTGGCAGAGGATTTTTCAACGCTCGCACAGAAAACACAGATAAAACTTTACTACGCGAAAGAAAGCAAAAACATACCTTTGGTACGTGCAGATGGTGAACGGATAAAGTGGGTTTTAAATAATTTAATTGAAAATGCAATTCGCTATACTCCTGCACAAGGAACAGTTCGTATTACAACAGAGCTAGGAGCTGGATTTGTGTTTGTTCGTGTGCAAGATTCAGGCATAGGAATTCAAGAAAAAGACAGAGAAAATATTTTTGAACGATTTTACAGAGCAGGAAACGCTATAGCCAAAGAAAATCAGGGAAATGGGCTTGGTTTATACATAGCACGCACTATTGCCACAGATCACGGTGGAGATCTTGATTTCGCAGCAAATCCTGATGGAATTGGTACTACTTTTACTCTTTCTTTGCCTGTTCAATAGCGGAGGTACCACCTTCTAAAAGGTGCGGTATACTTATAGACATGACTGACACAAAATTTGTGCTTGTGGTTGAGGATGATCCGATTCTTAAAAACCTGCTTGGTCACACGCTTGCAGGCAAGTATCAAGCGCTCTACGCAAGCGATGGAAATGAAGCACTTGCTCTTTTTGAGCAGCACAAGCCTTCAGTAGTCCTTCTTGATCTTATGCTTCCTACAATGGATGGATTTGCTGTGCTTGAAAGTATTCGAACCCGAACAGATGATTTTAAAAGCATACCTATTATTGTAGTTTCAAATTTAGGGCAAGAAAGAGACAAAGAGCGAGCGCTGCAACTAGGTGCAACAGAGTACATGGTAAAAGCAGAAGTATCTATTGAAGAAATAGTTGCTAAGATTCAAGCGACACTTGAGCACGTCGGCTAGAAACTTCGTATGTGCTATAGTGCGGAGGTACCTGTCCCGCCACGGATAGGCTCTTCTCATATAAAGACATGTCTAAAGAAACAAAAAAAGATACGCCAGAAAAAAAAGTTCGTTTAGCTGCAAAGCATGAACAGCACCAAGGAGCCGAGTGGATATCGGTGAAAGGCGCACGTACTCATAATTTAAAAAACATATCCGTCGACCTTCCGCGTGGTGTGATGACAGTTCTCACAGGTCTTTCTGGTTCTGGAAAGTCATCGCTTGCTTTTGATACTATTTTTGCAGAAGGCCAACGGCGCTATGTAGAATCGCTTTCAGCATATGCTCGACAATTTCTTAATCAAATGCAAAAGCCAGATGTAGATGAAATAACTGGTCTTTCTCCTGCAATTTCAATAGATCAAAAAAGCCGCTCAAATAATCCTCGTTCGACAGTTGCAACTGTTACTGAAATATATGATTACCTTCGCGTTTTATACGCACGAGCAGGCCAGCCGTACTGTGTGCACCATGATGTGCTGATTTCAAAGCTTTCAAAAGAAGAAATGATTAATATTGTCTGGAAAAAAGTCTCAGTCAAAACTGACGCGCAGCAGCAGAAGAATGATTCTTTCGATTTGCCTGCCGCGCCAAACCCAAATCTGCAAGAACATTCTTCTTCTGCTGCGCTAAAAGTCTTGGGCATTGAATTTGATCGAAGTACCGTTACAATTCTTGCGCCAGTAGTTGTTGGGCGAAAAGGAGAATATTACCAGCTTCTTTATGATTTGCTCGGAAAAGGCTTTGAGCGCGTACTGATTGATGGTAAGAGTCATCAACTTCGAGAAAAAATTCAGCTTGATAGAAACAAGCGTCACGATATAGACGCTGTAGTGGATACTATTTTTGTATCAGAATTTATAAGAAACCCAGATGCAGCACGCGAGCGTTTGTCTGAGGCGCTAGAACTAGCTCTTAAAGAAGGAGACGGGCTAGTAAAAATTAAGCACGCAGACGATACACTTGAAACACTTTCCTCAAAATTTATTTGTCCTGAAGATGGTACCTCATTTCCAGAAGTAGAACCACGACTTTTCTCATTTAATAGCCC
>DAIDID010000042.1 GCA_027459545.1 Candidatus Parcubacteria bacterium
GCTAGCTAGTGGTGTGCCTGTGGCAACACTTTGAACCGTATTGTCTACGATTCTATTCACTGTCTGAGTAACTGTCGCAGGCGCTTGATCAAGAAGAGATACAGTGAGCACTCCTGTCGCTATCGAGGTAATAAAGTTTACAAGTAGCATTAGCAGCAATAGCTGCGACTTAGACAATTCTTCCAGGTCCATATAAGAATAGTATAGTGCGTGTAAGCACTTTCGCAAACTGCGTAATTTCACTTTTGCGGGTAGTTGGACCCCAAGAGATTCTCAGAGTTGCTTGAGCACGAGCGGAGTTTGACGTCAGCTCGAGTACTACTCGTGAGCCTACTTCATTTGTCTCACAAGCGCTCTTAGTCGAAACTGAAACTCCTTCCTCTGAAAGAAGCATTACTGCATAGTCAGTATCAATTCCTGGAAACGAGAGATTTACTATATGCGGGGCAAACTCTTTGCCGACATTTACCTGCATATCAGAAAATTTCTGCAGTTTTTTTAAAAGAGCAATCCGCGCGCCTTCGGCGCGCGCTACAAACTCCCTTCTTCCACGAGACGTGTCCAGCAGAGCTCTTGCAAATGCAATTGCTAAAGAAGGATTTTCAGTTCCAGGACGAAGACCTTTTTCTTGTCCACCTCCATGCAATAAAGGCTTTATGCTTATGGCTGAATTTGCTTTTAAAAGTGCACCTATGCCTCGAACGCCGCCTATTTTTTGAGCATCTAACGTAAGAAGATCTGCACCTAGGTGATTACAGTCAATTGATTCTACAAACGGCGCTTGACTCGCATCTAGGTGTAGCATGACTCGCACTTTTTTTTCTTGGAAAAAAGAATTTAATATCCTGCGCACATCTCGCGTATCATACTTTGTGCCAGTTTCTCCGCATACTACATCCATACTTACCAATACTGTTTCTGCGCGAAGCTGCTTTTTAAGAATGGCTAGGTCAACTGCTCCCTCAGTGAGAATAAGTTTTTCTGCTTGCACACCTTTGGTTGAAAGATGCTTTATGGTTTCAACTACAGAAGCATGTGCGGTTGGCAAATACAATACATGCATATCTTCTAGTTTTTTTCCTGCTTCTTCTTGTGCTTGAATATACCCTAAAATAGCAAGAGAATTTGCCTCTGTAGCACCTGACGTAAATACAACTCCCGCACTTTTAATTCCAGATAGCCGTGCGATGCTTGTGCGGGCGTGCTCTAAAGCGTTTCGAGCAAGTTCACCTTCTTTGTGTGGTGATGAAGGATTTCCAAAAAGTGCAAGAGTTTTAAGAAATTCAGTGCGCGCAGCAGATGATACGGGAGCAGCTGATGCCCAATCAAGATATATCTTTTTTCTGAATGTTACTTTCATCTATGTACACTAGAGCACTTTTACTAAGCTCGCAATGCGGGTTAATGCATCATACTTTTTCTAATTCTGATTTTTTGCAAAAGGTCACAATGTGTGATGTACTGAGAATATATGGCTCGCACTTCTCGACCACCTATTGTAGCCGTTATGGGTCATATTGACCACGGAAAGTCCTCGCTTTTGGATTATATACGAAAAGCAAATGTGACCGCCGGCGAAGCCGGCGGTATCACACAGCATGTATCTGCATACGAAGCAATACATGAGCATGAGGGCAGTTCCCGCATTATTACTTTTCTCGACACTCCAGGACATGAAGCATTTCGTGCTCTTCGATCGCGTGGAGCGCTCGCAGCAGATGTTGCAATACTCGTACTAGCTGCAGACGAAGGAGTAAAACCCCAAACAAAAGAAGCGTATGAAGCAATCGAAGAAGCTGGTATACCCTTCGTTGTTGCATTCACAAAAATTGATAAAAATGGCGCAGACATTGATAGAGTGAAAAACTCAGTTATAGAAAATGGCATATACCTTGAAGGACTTGGAGGCTCAATTCCCTACGTTGCAGTGTCTTCTAAAACAGGTCAGGGTATTTCAGAACTTTTAGATTTAGTGCTTCTCACCGCAGATCTTGCTGAACTTTCCGCAGATACCTCTCTCCCTGCGACGGGATTTGTACTAGAGTCATCGCAAGATCCTAAGCGGGGAATTAGTGCAACGGTTATCGTAAAAGACGGAACTCTAACTTTAGGATCAGTAGCTGTAGCAGGAACTTGTTTTGCACCTGTAAGGTTCATTGAAAACTTTCAAGGTAATCGAATTCAAATAGCACAACCATCACAACCAGTAGTTCTTTCTGGTTGGAGTGCACTACCAACAGCTGGTATGCCTTTCCTTATGGCAAAAAATAAAAAGGAAGCAGAAATGATAGTTAAGGAAAGTGAGCCAGCGTTTAGCACCCCTCGAAATAGAGACGCCGCTGAAGAAGCTGAAGGCAAGACACTTGTTCCTATTATCATAAAGGCAGACGTGGGTGGAAGTATTGAAGCAATACTTCACGAGCTTCAAAAAGTAGTGCATGAGCACGTTGCACTGCACATCATAGCTGAAGGTGTTGGCACTGTGTCTGAAGGAGATGTGAAAATAGCTCATGCTGGAAATGCAGTGATTATTGCTTTTCACGTAGGAATAGACCAAAGTGCACGTGATCTTGCTGAGCGTAGTGGAGTTGTCATACAAACTTTTTCGATAATTTATGATTTGGAAAAATACGTAATTGAAATGCTGAAGGAGCGCGCACCGAAAGTGCGCGCTGAAGAAGTCCTTGGACAAGCGAAATTGCTGAAAGTTTTTAATGCTACTGGCAACAAACAAGTGCTTGGTGCTCGACTCGATACGGGATTCGCAAAACTTGGAGACCTCGTAAAAATTGATCGACGCGGAATCGAACTAGGCTCTGGAAAAATTACCAATCTCCAGCAAGCACGAGCAGACGTAAAAGAAATACGCACAGAAGGAGAATTTGGTGCTCAAATCGAAACAAAGGTCGATGTTGCAGCTGGAGATACACTTACTTTTTTCCGAATAATCGAAAGTTAGTCCAAAGACACTATTTGATATATACATATGAATAACAATGCAAACGTACGAGGAGAAAAAGCAGCGTCTAATTTACTACATCTCGCTGCTGCGTACATTGCACTAGAAGCAGGGCGCGATACTTTAATTACTCCAACTCGCACTGATATCAGCCCTGACAGAAAAAACGCAACGATTTTTGTTAGCGTATTTCCCGACTCTCAGGCTGAGCATGCAATTTCTTTTCTTGCGCGTCATCGTGATCCTTTTCGTCAATACCTAAAACAGCACGGTCGCTTTGCAATACTCCCTTTTATTAAATTTGAACTTGACTATGGTGAAAAAAATCGACAGCGCATGGATGAACTTTCAAAAGAAATCCAAAAAGACTCACTGTAGCAAAGTACGTACGCACGCGGTATTATCTATAGACGGCCTGATGGTGAAGCGGTAACACGACGGTCTGCAAAACCGTTATGCGCGGGTTCAACTCCCGCTCAGGCCTCTGAACATAGTATTTACTCAAAAAAAATTATGGTATCTTTTTAAAGAAGCCGGGGTGATGGAATGGTAGACAGCGGGGACTTAAAATCCCCTGGCAGAAATGCCGTGTGGGTTCGACTCCCACCCTCGGTACCAAAAAATAGGTTGATACTAGGGAGTCTTTCGTATACTATTTGTGTATGGCTTAGTGCTATATCACTTAGTGAAAGCCTTACCAATAATCGAACGTCACCGCCTGTATGAGTACATACAGCCTGTTCGTTCGGCGCAGATGAAAATATATGGTTACATATATTTTCATCTGACCTCGCTCACCGCCTGTAGCTCAGTTGGTAGAGCAACTCCCTCTTAAGGAGATGGTCCCTGGTTCAAATCCAGGCAGGCGGACCACACTAAATGTAAATCCAAACTTGGACGAAATGAGAATTATTTGAGATACTATGAAAATGCCCAGGTGGTGAAATTGGTATACACGCCTGCCTTAGGAGCAGGTCCTTTCGGGGGTGGAGGTTCAAGTCCTCTCCTGGGCACATTAAAGTAAAAAGACTCCGTACGGAGTCTTTTTACTTTAAAATACACTTAGAAAGAGTTTGATTAAATTTATCACCGCTGTGGTTCCGAAAATTAAAACGATACCAACAACTCCCCATATCATATGAGTTTGCCCGATCTTTCGTGCTTCAGGATTATCAGCCTGGCGTATAAAGTCTACAACACCCCAGAGAAACACCACAAAAGCAGCAAACGCCAAAAGAGTAATAATAGGCAAAAGAACTTGTGACTCTACTTTTCCGAGAAAGTCATTGAGCGGGGCATTAGTAAGACCAGGAGTGTCTGACGTAGGAGGCATTATGGCGTATATGGAGCAGTTGGGTAATTAGGCACATTTGAATTTAACCCTATACTTCCTGTAAGAATATTTACAAGTCCCCACACTGAAAGCATAAGAAAAAAACCTATAAGTCCATAGATTGCGAAGTTTCTGCCTGTTTGCTGCTTCTCTTCATCCCCTCGAGAAAGGATAAAATACTGAAAGATTCCAAAGATAAATACTGCAAACGCCAATGTAAAAACCAATGGGACTAAAACAGTGTTTATCATTGTAATAATAAACTGAGCGCCGCTTTGAACGCTTGTAACTACCTGCGCAAATGTAATAAGGGG
>DAIDID010000043.1:0-4189 GCA_027459545.1 Candidatus Parcubacteria bacterium
CGAAGCACTGCTTCAAGACAAGTATGCTGAACGAAAAGAGTTTACTAGAGGAACTATAGAGGAAAGCATAGAATTTCAAGCGGATCTAGAGCGGCTCGCCGCAGGCGAGCCGCTCGCGTATGTTATTGGTTGGATTCCATTTCTCGGACTAAAAATTTTCTTAGATTCTCCACTACGCCCGCTTATCCCCCGGCCAGAAACAGAGTGGTGGACTGAAAAACTCATTACTTACTTAAAATACAAATTTGAAGATCGTCCGTTTACTCTTCTCGATCTCTGCGCTGGTTCAGGTGCGATAGGACTTGCAATTCTAGCAACATTTCCAAATGCTTTGGTATCTTTTGGAGAGATTGAGCATGCTTTTGAGTTACTTATTAAAAAAAATCTTCAAGAAAACAATTTGGATAGATCACGTGCAGACATAAAAATTGGAAATCTTTTTGAGCCATTTACTCTTAGTGAGAGTACTCATAGAAATGAGAGCGGCAGCTCGAGCAGTACACGTTTCGACATTATTGCATCAAATCCTCCTTATATTCCTGAGAGCCGGAAAGCGAAGCTTTCCGGCTCTGTCATACACTTCGAACCACACAACGCTTTATTTTCTGATACAGACGGTCTGAGTGTTATTAAAAAAATAATTGCACAAGTACCAGACTACTTAAATGAAAATGGTGAACTGTGGATAGAGTGTGACATTACTAACATCGCTGAAGCAGAACATTTCTTACAAAAATCATATCCATCTGCTGAAACTACTGTCCACAGAGACCAGTATGGTCGGCTTCGACTGCTCGTGACACACTTTAGCTAATGAACCCAGCACCAACAATAAATCCCTCACTTGCTTTCGGTTCCCTGCTTGCTTTTGCGTTCTGTATCTGGCTTATATACACAGGAGTAGTTATATACCACTGGACCCGTTATGGTCACAAAACAAAAGCTAGCATGCCTGCGCTTTCGTTTTTACATACTGTGTCACCCATTGAAGCAAACCTAGCGTATGATTTTTTTAATAACAACTCGAACTGGGTTCGTCTTTTGCTCGCACTTTAGTGGCTTTTCTTGTGGCTTGATGCATATAGTACATTTACTCGATACTGCCTTACTGTGTGGATAATTACAAATACGCGCATTGTGGACATTCGTCAGTATGGATTTTTTAGTCGAAAGGTTTCAAGCTTTTTGTTGAGTCGCGTACAAGATGTCACGACAGATGTTGAAGGATTTATTGAAACTATTTTCGGATTTGGAACTCTAAATGTTGAAACTGCAGGACGTGAAGAACTATTTCAAATGCGAGGAATTAAAAAACCAACAGAGCTCAGGGATTTAATAATGCGCGAAGTTGCAGTGCTTGCTGCTACTCCTGCTGCAAAAGCCGACACAGCAGCTACTGGCGTCTAGGTACTACTTAGTTTCTGGAGATTGGAATTTCTGATACACTGAGTAAATGAAAGAGCACGAATTTGAAAATACAGGAAAACAGGAACAGCTTTCTACAGAACCCTATAAAGGTGTACGGGACTTCTATCCTGAAGAATGGGCTAAGCTTGCTTCGGTTTTCGGTTCAATCCGAAGGACACTGAGTCTTTGGGGTTATGAAGAATATAATGCCTCCCCGCTCGAGCGAGCTGAACTATACGAAAGCAAAACGAGTGAAGAAATAGTTTCAGAACAAACATATACTTTTTTTGATCGTGGTGAGCGTAAGGTAACACTTCGTCCAGAAATGACACCGACCTTTGCTCGAATGGTTGCTGCAAAGCGTCGTGAAATTCCACTGCCTTTACGATGGTTTTCTCTACCAAATGTGTTTCGATATGAGCGGCCGCAACGCGGCCGCTTGCGCGAGCACTACCAACTAAATGTTGATCTCGCGGGTAGAGCCGATATACAAACTGATGTCGAAGTTATTAGTATTGCCTATGAATTACTGAAAGCGCTTGGAGCGACGCCGAGTGACTTTGTCATACGAGTGAGTTCTCGAACACTCCTCGAAGCTGCTTGCAAAGCAACTGGATTTGATTCACATGATGCAATTAAAACATATAGTCGTTTACTCGATAGAAAAAGCAAGATGTCACTTGAAGAATTTGAAGCAGCACTAGGTCCTGAAAAAAGTGATCCTCTTAAAGAAATTGAAGCCGCAACAGATGCCTCTGTGCAAACAGAAAAAACTGCACTGTCGGGCATGATTGATTCTCTTCGTGCTTTAGGTATTGAAAATGTAGTTTTTGATCCGGAAATCGTTCGAGGATTTGATTACTACACAGGTATGGTTTTTGAAATATATGATACAAATCCTGAAAACCCGCGATCAATTGGTGGTGGCGGTAGATATGACGGGCTTGTGGGGCTTTTCGGAGGAGAAGCTATTCCTTGCGTTGGCTTTGCCATAGGAGATGGTACGCTTATGGACTTTTTAGAAACACATAAGCTAACACCAAAAAACTCATCTGCACCAGACGTATATATTGGGGTGCCATCTGAATTAGATTTTGGTGCAGCAGAAAAATTTGCTCGCGTGCTGCGCGAAAAAGAAGTACGGACAATAGTAGCTAGTAGTGGGAGAAGTTTAGGTGACCAAATCCGCGACGCTTCGCGTCGCGGCATTCCTTACTTTATTGCATTTGGTGAAGAAGAGAATCTTTCTCAAACTGTACGCATTAAAGAGTTAGCGTCTGGGCTTCAAAAAGAAGTTTCTATTTCTGAAATCCCTACTTTTTTCGCAAATACTAAATCTTCAACGTAACACCTCTATGCGCGCTATTACGTTTGATATTGAAACTGCAAATGTTTTTTCCGCAACATCGCGGAACGATCTTTCACAACTTGAACTTTCAATAGTCGGTATTCATGATTCTGAAACAAATGAATTTTCATCATATACAAAAGAGGAGCTGCCAAAATTATGGCAAATTTTGGAAAAAGCAGACATGCTGATTGGATACAACTCTGATGCCTTTGATATTCCTATTCTAAATAAATACTATGCTGGCGACCTCACACGGATTCACTCACTTGACCTTATGGTGGAAGTTCAAAAGGTACTTGGTAGAAGAATAAAACTGCAATCACTCGCAGAAGCAACTTTGCATGTTGGGAAAAGTGGCGATGGATTGAAGGCAGTAGAATGGTGGGCGCAAGGTCTTATTGATAAGGTTCGTGAATATTGTATAGACGATGTGCGAATTACTCGGCAGCTTTTTGACTACGCGCTTGAAAAAGGCCTTCTTAAATATAAAGATTTAAATACAATCCGTGACATTAAAATTGACACTCGCAATTGGCTTACACCCCGAGAAGCTCCTTCAATTACACATACGCTACCTTTTTAGTGCTATGCTTTTTATATGAAACGAGAACTTCTCATACCAGGAGCTATTGTTTTTGCAGGATTGGTTATTTCAGTTACTATTTATATAATGCACCCTCATTTAGTTACGGGAAATACTCTTAATCCCCAAGCTGCACTTCCGATAACTCCAAGTGATCATCTTTTAGGAAATCCTGAAGCACCGGTTGTTCTCGTAGAATACGCAGATGTCGACTCAGAATATTCCAAAGACTTTCAAACAGTAATGGAGCAAGTAATTCAATCATACGGAACCCAAGGAAATGTGGCATGGATATATCGGGATTTTCCACTTACCGCTGAAGATCCAACCTCTGAAAAAGATGCTGAAGCAGCTGAGTGCGCAGCTGGACTTAGTTCACAGAGTACTTTTTTCGCATTCATAGATGCGATGCAGGCTGCGGCACCTGGAGATACGCAATTCGATCCATCTGGATATGACACTATCGCTTCATCGCTTGGTATTTCAAAGGGGTCATTTGATGACTGTCTTACTGCTCGTACCTATCAAAAAAAAGTTGCAGCTGACTACGCAAGCGGTGAAAGCGTTGGAGTAAGCGGAACACCCTTTAGTGTTTTATTTGTAAAAGGACAAAAGCCTGTTACGATTTCGGGTTCCGTGCCGTACGCCACAATGAAACAAATTCTAGATGCTGATATTCAAAAAGCCCTCGCACAGTAACAAAAAGCTTGCCTTACACTAAACAAACCATCAGCTCGAGAAGGTATGTCTACACCTCAAAAGCAAAACGCAATGCGCACCACGAGCAGTCAGGATCTTCACAGTGCTGATCCCAAAAGGACAAGGCTAGAATTGACTCTGCTGCTGTT
>DAIDID010000043.1:4199-4535 GCA_027459545.1 Candidatus Parcubacteria bacterium
TTGCGATTATACGTTCAAAGTCTTTCATCTCCTCATTTGTTATGATAAATGTCTCACTTCGCATCTGACCTTTTTCGTCGGGCTCTATAAATTCAATAACTCCCTCGCTCATTTCGCGTGGTTTGTCAGTGCGGGAAAGTAGCAGTTTATAAAACTCAAGTTGGCGATAATACGCACCTCCCTTACTTTCTACTCCCTCTTTTTCCATACTTGCAGTTTTGCCAAGAAGTTCGTTGTGAGTTTTTGGTTTACCCGTCTTATAATCAATTACGCGAACTGTACCACTTGGAAGTGGATCAAGGCGATCAAGATTTCCACGAATAGTAAAAGTTGTTC
>DAIDID010000044.1 GCA_027459545.1 Candidatus Parcubacteria bacterium
CTTCTGAAGGAGGTCAGATTTCAAGTTCAAATGCAAATACGCTTGCTTGTTTAGCAAAATATGAAAGTTCTTGTGGAACGGTAAATCAAAACTATAAGTGGAATAACGGATCAAGCGCATACGGGCCATTTCAAATGACTTTACAAGGGAATGCACAGTACTTTAATAATCCGATATGCGAAAAGGCTGTAGGAGCAACGGGACCATTAAATTGTCAAAATGGGTTTAGTGCTGGCAATCCTATCTCTGGTAGTACTGTAGCTGCAACATGCGAACAAGCAGCTGCTAATCTCGGATGTAGTGCAACTGCAGCTTCTGAGCTTTATAACGCCAAAGGAATTAGTCAGTGGACTTCAGATGCCCATGCTTCTAGCCAAGGCTCTTGTGGCTCCTAACTAATACGTTACTATCTTTATATGAACAATCATAAACTTCTAATTGCGACTTTAATTTTAAGTGTTTTGGTAATTGTAGTAGGAATTCTTCTTTTTATTAAAATTCAAAATGCAAATCAATCTTCTAGTTCTATAAGACCAAGTTCGGCTTCTTCGTTTCCAATCTCTAATACTACCAATTCAAGCGACCAAACTACTTCAAAACCCGAGACTATTTCTGTCGCTTTAGAAAATGGTAATACAGTAATGGCAAACGACTTTATTCATAATGGAGTAACAAAAGAAGATCCACAAAATACTGGAAATTACTACCTTGCGGGAAGTATTGGATATTGTCTTTCAGATGGTTCATGTCCTTCAGGTGCAACATCAACCGAATATCACATTGTATATTTTTCTCAAGATCAGTCCTTTATAATTTCTCTTATTTCTGAACCTATAGGTCAAGCTCGTATTGATGCAGAGGAATTTCTTTTAAAAACGCTCGGACTTAACCAACAGCAATTGTGCAAATTAAAGTACAATGTCCTTACAACATCCAGTGTAAATTCTGAGTATGCTGGAGAAAATCTTGGTTTTAGCTTTTGTCCTGGAGCAGTTGCACTGCCGTAAGAAAGTTAGTTAAGTGTAACTAACTTTATCAGCTTGAAGCTTTCGCAGCCACGCTTTTTGTCTACGTGCATACTGCCAGAGTTTTGAGGAAAGCGCGGGCTGAAGTGACTCGTGTGCGCGCTCACCACGGAGGTATTCTCCGACAATTTTATACTCAAGACCGAGTTCGTTTAAGCGCTCGTCTCCGACGAGCGCACGAACTCGGTCTACCTCTTTGATGAGTCCGTTTGCAAGTGCAACTGAAAGCCGCGCGTCGATTCTTTCGCGAAGCTCTTCGCGCGAGGGATTTATTACAATCCACTCTGGCTCGTACTCGAGAGATTCTATTTTTCGAGCAGGCACGCGACCACTAATGCGAATAATTTCCACGGCTCGCACCAGTCTCCTTCGATTTGCAGGATCAAGTTGTGCGTGCCGTACAGGATCTTTTTCCTTAATTTCACTAAGAAGCTCTTCAGTCGAAAGTAACTCGATCTCATTTTTTAGAGCAGCATTTTTCGGTGTTTCAGGCAAACCAAAAAGTAGCGCGTCAAAATAAAAGTGAGTTCCACCTGCGAGGATCGGTACATTTCCTCGAGCACAAATTTCCTCGATACTCTTTCGCGCATCCTGTACGAAATTTCCTGCGCTGTAGCTTTCAGACGGGTCACAAATGTCTATAAGGTGATGTGGAATTCCATCTATTTCTTCAGGGGTAATTTTTTCAGTACCTATATTGAGCTCTCGATACACTTGCCGTGAGTCTACAGATATAACTTCACCGCGTAGCTCCTTTGCAAGCCGAATTGCTTCTTTTGACTTTCCAGAAGCAGTTGGGCCAGCAACAATAATAATGTGTTTTTTTGAATTCATACTTTTTTGAGCGAGGCTCCAAAAGAGCATCGCACATTTGTGCCGAGGGCGGGACTTGAACCCGCAAGCCGTTACCAGCAAAGGATTTTGAGACCTTCGTGTATACCAATTCCACCACCTCGGCAATTGTATAATCCTACGCTTATTCTTTCATGCTCGCAATGACACACCAAATACTCTTACATACCAATGTCATGTGATAAAATAGTTTTAATATGGAATGGGGACAATCGAAAGTTGAAGATGTAAAGTCTGCGCGTCAGGCATTTGCTGAGCCAACGAAGTACGACTCTGTTTTTTGGGTTGAGGTTGACCGTATACAGCCAAATCCCTACCAGCCCCGAAGAGAATTTGATGAAGCACGGCTTAAGTCACTAGCGGAATCAATTCGTCAGTATGGCGTGCTTCAGCCGCTTGTTGTGACGCGCACAGACGTCGAAAAACCAGGAGGTGGACTGCAAAGTGTCTATGAACTCATAGCGGGAGAGCGACGTCTGCGCGCGTCAAAACTCATAGGTCTTCGCGAAGTGCCGGTAGTCATACGCATCGGAGAGCAGACTGATCACATGAAGCTCGAGCTTGCAATTATTGAAAATTTGCAACGTGAAGACTTAAATGCCATTGATCGCGCAAAGGCACTTGCACAGCTATCGCAATAGTTTGGACTTACCCATCCAGAAATCGGCGCAAAAGTTGGCCGCAGTAGGGAATTTGTAAGTAACTCAATCCGCCTTCTTTCACTTCCTGAGGAAGTACAGCAAGCAGTCGTAAGTAGAGAAATAAGTGAAGGACACGCGCGCGCGCTTTTAATGCTTGCAAGTCGCCCAGAAGAATTAAAAACACTTTTTAAAGAAATTGTTGTAAAAAAGACCTCGGTGCGCATGGTTGAGCAGCTTGTGCGACGCATAGCGCAAGACAAAATTCGCCGTCACAATAAAACTCCAGAAATGATGGAGCTTGAAAAAAGCCTTACAGAAAAACTCGGTACTCGCGTAGTAATTGAAAACAGAACAAATGGCGGAAGAGTACTTATAGAATTTTTTTCACCAGAAGATCTTTCAAATATCGTTTCATCAATAGCTGCTCAGCAGGAAGCGCATGCTCAAGAAATGCTTATGGCAGCTGCAGTGGAAGAAGCTAAAAAAGATGCGGCAAGAGAGGTTGAGTTGCATTCTGAAGGAGTAGAAGTACACCTAGACCCCACCTTGCTTTCAGAACCAGAGCCAGTAGCACAACCAGAAGAAGATTTATATTCAGTACGAAATTTCAGTATTTAGCGATTCACTTTAGAAATTTTCTTTTTTCTATATTTAATTTGCTGTTTTGGCTTAAGCTCGGAATTTTTGTCCAAAGATCCCATTTTATCCTCTTTTTTTGTTGCTGACTCAAGATAATTTTTAATATGTCGCTTAGCGAGTGATGTGCGAGCATAGTCAATCCACTTTGTAGTAGGACGTGCGTTTGGCTTTTCGAGGATTTCTACGATGTCACCATTTCGAAGCTTTGTATCATAGGATACTAGTTTGCCATTTACTCTGGCCCCAGCCATATGATCTCCGAGATCACTGTGTATAGCATACGCAAAATCAATCGGAGTAGACTGTGTTGGAAGATCGATCACATCACCGCGAGGTGTAAATAGAAAAACTCTGTGTGAAAAGAAATCTCTTTTTAGTCCTTCTACAAATTCCTCAGACTCACCATCTACTCCATACGCGTCAGCGAGCTCGGTAAGCCACGAAGGAGCAACAGTCTTTTTTGTAATCCTTTTTGACGCTTTTTGTACCACTAGGGGCTCTGCTTCCTTTTTTGGCATTCGAAGAAGAGCAGGTACAAGGTCGCGAATCCATGGAAATGATAGTTTTTCAAAAGATCCTTTGCTTGCTGTTTTGCCTAGTTGCTTATAGGACATGTGCGAAGCAATACCGTACTGCGCGACATGATGCATATCGGTTGTTCGTACTTGTACTTCTACGATACCGGCTTCAGAAGTCAGTACTGTGGTATGAAGCGACCGATAGCCGTTTGGTTTTGGAAAAGCAATGTAGTCTTTAAATTCTCCTGGAATTGGTTTCCAAAGCGAGTGAATAACTCCGAGTACCACATAGCAGTCATCAAGTGTGGGGACGATAACTCGCAGTGCAGCAATATCATGAATTCTTGTGATGTCATCGTCTTTGCGCTTCAATTTTTGGTGAAGACTCCAGAGTCCTTTTATGCGGACTTCGGTTTTAAAATCCTTAAGCCCTTTCCGGGCAAGTGCTTTTTGTAATTCCTTTTGTGCTCGAGCGAGCCCCACTTCATTTTCTTTATTTTTTAATTTTCGTACTTCTGCAGTATGCGCATATGCATCTGGATCGATTGCAGGAAATGAAAGATCCTCAAGTTCTTTTTTAAGACGACCCATACCAAGTCGATCTGCTATTGGAGCAAATATTTCAAGAGTTTCAAGTGCGATGCGTGCTCGCTTATGCTCTGGCACGTGTTCTATAGTCGTCATGTTGTGATAGCGATCGGCGAGCTTAATTATAAGCACACGTACGTCAGCAGAGGTGGCGACAAAAAGTCGCCGCAATGACTCTGCGTGGCGCTCCGCGCCACGATATTTGTGCTTTCCGAGCTTTGTAACACCCTCAACTAAAAAGCACACCTCTGG
>DAIDID010000045.1 GCA_027459545.1 Candidatus Parcubacteria bacterium
TCTACAACGATCAAATTTGGCGCAGGCATGTCAGGATATTCTTCTTGACGCTTTTGAATCATCACTGCAGAAAGATTTCTGGTGTAAATAGGAGGATTTCCAAAGCGGTTCATAATAAATGGAATTGCTCCGATATGATCCAAGTGACCGTGCGTTATGAAAACAGCTTTTACGCGGTCGGTATTATGCTCGAGGTACTTGGTATTTGGAAGCATGTAGTCGACACCTGGCGCAGCCTCTTCCGAAACAAACTGAAACCCAGCATCAAATACAAATATCTCTCCTTGTGTTTCTACTGCAATCATATTTCGACCAACCTCTTCAACACCACCAAGCGGAACAACGCGAACGACGTTATCTGGCGCGAGCTCTGGGAAATAATCTGCAGTGTGTTTTGTTGTTGTAGGAGCTGGACCTCGACGAAGTGTGCGCTGTATTTGACGACTAACTCTCCCTGGTCGTCCACCGGGTGTGCTGCTTCGTGGTGCTTCGGGTCGAGAAGATCTCGGGCCATTACCATGCCGAGGAGCATTTGTGGTGTGTGGACGTGCACGGCGAGGGTTGGCAGAAGTATCTGATCCCTGAGACGGGTGACGATTAGTATTATTATGAGGGCGTGGTCCCTGCGGATTGTGTGGTGCTGGTGCAGGAGCGGGTGCTGGTGCAGAATTCATGTTGATTTTTTAAATTTATATAGCGAAGGATAATGCACTACTGTGTGCGGTTTTACTTACTTTGCTGCTAGCTTTGCTCTTACTAAGTGCGTATTAGCTACGCTCTCTGAGGAGAAAAGGCCATACAGACTCTGTGCGCCGGTACCAGGTTGCAACAGTTGCAAAACGGTCGGACGGAGCGGTTATCTGTGACAGTATAACCCCTTTTAGGTCATTTGGCACGGAGTACACAAAATCTGGGGATTCTATGAAAATAGCAGGGTAATCTGCGGAAATTAGTTGATTTATTTGCATTAGTTCTTGCATACGAGCATGCGGATCAGTTTCAGTACGAAATTTCACAAGCAGTGCGTCAACGGCAGAATTACTGTAACCAGTAATATTTAGACCAGGGGCAGTAACTTCTTTAGAATTCCAAAAATCATACAGATCGTCACCTTTGTCTATTACCATACCAAAAAGAAGTGCTTGGTATGCCCGTGGCTGAATTACCATCTCTGAAAGAGTTCCTGGATCATCCACTGTAAGTGTTGTGTGTACACCTATTTTTTCCCAATCACTTTGCACAGCTTCAGCAAGAGCCTGTAGTTCAGGAACATTTGACGTAGTAAGTGTAATACTAAGCGTTTCTCCTGCGGCATTTGTCCAGGATTGATTTGACGTGTTTTGTTTCCATCCAGCCTGCTTTAAAAGAGCCATGGCGTCTGAGACATTTGAGGAAGTACTAGGCAAGGGCAGATCGGGGATACCACTTCCGCTTGGAACAGGTCCATTTATAGGAGTTGCGTATCCGCCTAAAAGATTTTTTACAATACTGTCTCTGTTTACTGCTGTAGACAAAGCCTCTCGAGTGCTTAACTTCGAAAACATATTTCCTGTAGTTTGATTTAGAAAAACTGCAAACACGTGTGAGTAGGGCGCAGTCAAAGCATTTTTGCTTGGTATACCGTAAGCACTATCTATCGCACCGGATGAAAAAGCTTCCTGAAGCGATGCCTGATCTGGATAAAATATAAAGTTAACTGTATCAAGATACGGTCTTCCAAGTGCGTAGTGCGGATTTGCAGAAAGGGTATAGCGAGTCACGGTGCCATTTGAGTTACGAGTGACATTTGTCACTACAAACGGCCCCTCGCCTACAGGAATAGTCTCTAGATTTGAAAAGGGAAATGCAGCGGAGGTTACGTTTTTCCAAAGAGTTGCAGGCAAGATACCAATCGTAGTGTCATATAGAAATTCTGCGTACGGAGCTGGTAGGGTAAATCGTACGGTACGAGAATCAAGTGCAACAGCTTGCACCCCTTGCCAATTTGCAAATTGAGGACTTTTCAAAGCTGCATTTTCTGCTTTTTGTACCGTAAACACTACGTCATTTGCAGTAAGGGGACTTCCATCTGAAAACAAGAGATTCTTTTTCAAAATAAACGTATAGGTTTTTCCATCTGGAGAAACCGAGTAGCTTTGTGCAAGTACTGGTACAAGGGTGTTATTTGGACCCTCACCCATGAGTCCAGCGTAGGTGAGGGTGGTTAAATCATGATCGGTGTCAGAAATTGCTAAGAGGGGATTTACAAAGCGTGGTTCGCCGATGTCACCTTCTGTCAAACTCCCTCCATATGCTGGTTCGCTCACCATAACAGATGCCTGAAGTTTTAGTATGCCAATAACACTCGTAAGTACGACAATCGTTCCGAGTATGAGAAAAATTAACTGATCTCCAGCAGAGCGCGTTCGAATGTACCGCTCCAGCTCAGCAAAGAAAGGAATTGTACGCTTTTTGAAAAGCATACTAGGAGTTTTTTCTCTATGGAGCTCTGAAATTGGCTCCTCTTCCATAAAATAATTGGTCGAGAGTGCTGTGCTTAGATGATAAATCCAGCAATAGCTGTCCCTACGAAGAGCACGGCGACGATAATTGTAAAGTTAAAAAGGAATTTCTCTGCGCCTCGTCGCTTGTAAAAAGTAGAAGCGAAATTATCACCACCAAAAGCACCTCCAAGACCAGCGCCACGCTGCTGGAGCACTACACCAATTATCAAAAGTAGCGAAAATACGATTTCCGCGTAGGGCAAAATTACAATGACTTTCTCCATATGTATGCAGAAGATACCACAGTATTCGACTTTTGCCAATTAACCTTGACCCTAGAAATGAACACACTATACTATGGGTAACTCCGGCGGGAGCCGGACGCCGCAATCGTTCAAATCCCCGCGGCGCGCCCAAATATACGGGCTCAGGTTTATTTTTATAAAGCTAGCACATTACTTTATGCCAAAAGCAGAAACTCTTTCGAATTCTCGAGGTGCAAGCGCACCAAAACTTCAGCCACTTGGCGATCGTGTGATAGTTAAGCCAGTGTCAAAAGAAGAAAAGACGACCACGTTTGGAATAATCATTCCAGAAAGCACAGACAAAGAGAGACCAGCAAAAGGCACAGTTGTAGCTGTTGGTCCAGGAAAGACAGAAAATGGAACAGTACTCCCGATGAATGTAAAAATCGGACAGCAGGTGATTTTCTCAAAATATGGCTATGACGAAGTAAAAGTAGAAGATGAAGAATTCTATATTCTTTCTGAGTCGAGCATTTTAGCAATAATCACTAAATAACACGTATGGCAAAACAAATACTTTTTGGAGAGGACGCACGAAAGGCAATTCAGGAAGGTGTGCGTAAATCAGCACGCGCAGTAAAAGTCACCCTCGGCCCTCGTGGACGAAATGTCGTACTTGATCGCTCCTATGGAGGTCCACGCATTACGAATGACGGCGTATCTATTGCTAAAGAAATTTCACTAAAAGATAAATTTGAAAACATGGGTGCGGATATTGTGAAGGAAGTTGCAAATAAGGCAAACGATAACGCTGGCGATGGCACAACGACAGCAGTCGTACTTCTTGAAGCACTTATGGAAGAAGGTCTTTCACGAGTCACAAAAGGTGGAAATGCAATGGCAGTTCGCACGGGTATGGAAGCTGCGCGTGATGCTGCAGTGACAGAACTCAAAAAAATGGCAAAGCCAGTAGCTGGAAAAGCAGATGTGAAGCAGGTAGCGTCTATTTCCGCTGAGTCTTCCGAACTCGGAGCAATTATTGCAGAAACCGTCGACAAGGTAGGTAAGAACGGTGTTGTGACCGTAGAGGAGTCACAAGGCATGGAGCTTTCATATGAAGTTGTGGAAGGTTTGCAAATAGATAAAGGATACGTATCTGCGTATATGGTGACTAATCCTGAACGAATGGAAGCAGAGATGCGCGATGCGACTATTCTAGTAACTGATAAAAAAATAGGTAGCGTTCAGGAAATTCTTCCATTACTTGAAAAAGTTGCGCAGTCTGGCAAGAAGGAATTGGTAATTATTGCTGACGACGTCGAAGGTGATGCGCTTTCTACATTTATTGTAAACCGTCTTCGCGGCACATTTAGCGTAATTGCTGTAAAGGCTCCAGGCTATGGTGATCGAAAAAAAGAAATGCTTGCCGACATTGCAGCTGTAGTTGGCGCTGAGGTGATTTCAGCTGATACTGGCGCGACATTTGAGAATGCAACACTTGACATGCTTGGAAAGGCGAGTCGCGTAGTTGCCACAAAAGACACAACTACGTTTGTTGGAGGAAAAGGAAAGAAGACAGACATCGAAGCTCGCGTAAAGCAACTTCAAGCTATACACGAAAATACTGATTCGAAATTTGATAAAGAAAAACTTGAGGAACGAATTGCTAAGCTTTCCGGTGGAGTGGCGGTTATTCAAGTTGGTGCTGCGACTGAG
>DAIDID010000046.1 GCA_027459545.1 Candidatus Parcubacteria bacterium
GTTCTGGTACATATAGAACATTGCCTGCACTTAGACGGCATTTACTGAAACATAATTTCATTAGTATGGTGGACGAAGACAAATTTCTAGATGAAGATGAGGAGCTTGATCCTGCCCTTTTGGATGATGAGCTTGATGATGACGATCTCGATATTCCAGATGAAGAAGAGGAAGATGATATGGACGATCTCGATCCTAAGCACTTAAACTCTTTAGGATTTGGCGTCGAAGACGAAGATTTTTAATTTAAAATCTTAACACAAAAGCGACCGTTTCCGGTCGCTTTTGTGTTAGGATTTATAAAATGAAAAGAATAAATCGGTTTTTTCACAATCCCCATCCAATTTTAAAGATAGTTTTTGTATTTCTTGGACTTTGTTTTCTTATGGTGGGAGCACTGATGCTTTGGGTAGCATTTACACCACTCCCTGATGTAAATACTTTTATAGAGCAAAAAGAAACTGCTTCTACAAAAATTTATGATCGCACAGGACAAACCCTTCTGTACGACATGAACACTAACGTACATCGTGATAACGTCCCTCTCGCAAGTACTTCTCCTTACATTCAAGATGCGACGATTTCAATAGAAGACTCAAATTTCTATCATGAGGGTGCGATTTCTATAACCGCAATCGTGCGATCTCTCTTTGTTGATGTTTTGCATGGATCATTTGTGGAAGGAGGCTCTACACTTACGCAGCAAGTAGTGAAAAATAGCCTTCTTACTCAGAAAAAGAGCATTATTAGAAAGATCCATGAGTGGATACTTGCAATAAAACTCGGACAGATTTATTCGAAAGATCAAATTCTAGCCCTATACTTAAATAGTGCACCTTACGGGGGAAATTTATACGGCGTTCAGGCGGCGAGTCGTGCGTATTTCGGAATAGATGCGAGTCAATTAGACATAGCACAATCTGCCTACCTAGCAGCGATGCCTCAATCTCCTACATACTATTCTCCGTATGGGAATAACTTCTCAGCTTTAACAGACAGAAAAAATTTAGTTCTTGCGCGTATGCAGGAACTCGGCTACATAACCCAAACTCAATACAATCAAGCAAAAAATGAATCGGTGAGTTTTGCTCCTCAGCAGGAAAGTTCAATAATTGCGCCTTGGTTTGTGTTCTATATTCGACAGTATCTTGAAAATAAATATGGCGCTGATGTTGCAGATCAAGGTCTTTCAGTAACTACGACCCTCGACACAAGCCTTCAGACTTCGGCAGAGTCTATTGTGAGCCAATATGCTCTTGCAAATGTAACAAAATTTAATGCTAGCAACGCAGCTCTTGTCGCAATTGACCCTAAGACAGGGCAGATTTTAGCTATGGTCGGTTCTCGAAACTATTTCGATACAAAAATCGATGGAAGTTATAACGACACACTGTCTCTTCGTCAGCCCGGTTCATCCTTTAAGCCTTTTGTGTATGCAGCTGCTTTAAATGAGGGTTACACTCCAGAAACCGTGGTTTTTGATTTACCAACGCAATTTTCTACAACCTGTGCTCCAAGTGATAACTACAACGACACACCGCCATGCTATTCTCCCGTCGACTACGATGGTCATTTCCGCGGACCAATGACCTTTACAACAGCGCTTGCTCAATCAATAAACATTCCCGCGGTAAAAGCGCTTTATGTTGCGGGTATTCAAAACGTCATAAATGTCGCTACTGCAGCAGGAATAACCTCACTTGGACCAGCAAAACAATACGGTCTTTCTTTCGCTCTTGGTGCTGCTGAGGTGAGCTTGCTTCAACTAACAGATGGCTATGCAGCGTTTGCTGATAATGGCATCTATAATCCTCCTGTAGGTATTTTGAAAATAACCGATCCAAACGGCACAGTACTTGAGCAATACACCCCAGCTCCAAAACAGGCAATAAATCCCGATGTCGCACACGAAATATCTTCAATGCTTTCAAATAACGCTGCTCGCCAGCCGGAATACCCAGCAGTTAATCCCTTTAATTTCCCAGGCTACGATGTAGCAGCTAAAACAGGTACCACAAACGACTCACGAGATGCTTGGACAGTTGGATATAGTCCATCTATTGCAGTTGGTACTTGGGCAGGAAATAACGACAATACGCCTATGGTAAAAGAAATAGCGGGCTATATTGTTGCTCCTATGTGGAATGCTTTCATGCAAGTTGCTCTTTCAAAATATCCTGTTGAATATTTTGCACAACCTCCCGCTATTCCCACAACAGACCCACCTGTGCTTCGAGGAATATATCAGGTTCCTGTAAATGGTGGTTTGCAAATACACAACCTCTTGTATTGGGTACAAAGAAATAATCCTCTTGCTGGGCAACCTACGAATCCTGCCGCAGATCCTCAATACTCATATTGGGAATATCCTATACAACAATGGCTTTCTGGTGCGGGTTCTGCAGTAATGATTCCTTCCACCACAACACAAGCAACAACAACTTCCCAATAATTTACGCGATTGATTGTACAGCTACGCTCCTTGCTTTAATTCTCGAAAGAAGCTCTGTTTTGTGGAGTAGTAATGCGGACTTTAAAACAGGTGGTACTGAAAAAAGCAGGTGTTCATTTTTGTATTGAATTTGCTTTGCTGTGAGTTGAAATCCCGTAAGTGCTAAAACTTCTTCTGCACAAATTCGACGAATTTCTGAGTTCCGTACTCCGGGTATTTTATATTTTAGTAGTAATTCGCTAAGTGCTTGCATTGTAGTGCTATTGATTCATCGGCATGACCAAATACAAGAATGATGCATCTCCAAGACCTTTTACAACGAGCGGTCTACCAATTCCACTTATAGAAAGAGTTATGCTGTCTGAAGAAATAAGTGAAAGTGGAGCACTTAAGTAGCGGTAATTAAAAGATGCTTCGATTTCATCTCCTGTAATTGTTGCTGAAATTGATTCTGATGAGTCACCAATGTCTGCATTTTGTGCTTGAATTGCTATTTTTTTCTCTGGTACGTCAAATCTCATCCGTACTTTTTGAAATGAATCCGAAAATACTGCAGACCTTTTTAGTATTGATTCAAAATCTTTTCGTAGGAGAGTCGCTTCTGTAACAAAAGTTTTTGGAATAATCTGTGTGTAGTCCGGATATGTAATAGTTATAAGTCTTGTGGTAATCATCATTGATGGGCAAGAAAAAGCACACTGATGATCATCACTTCTCACTTCAATCATTTCATCAGGAAGAGTTTGAATTATATCAAGAGCGTTTTTTGCTGGAATAAGAAGCGAAAATGGCTTTACTGATCCTGGAATTGAAACTTTTTTTTCAGCAAGTCTGAAAGAATCTGTTGCTACAGCTTTTATTGTTCCGCCTTCTGATGAAATAAATACACTTCCGAGCTCTGGTCGAACTGTAGAAGGAGATGCACAGCCAGCAACGGTTGAAATTAAATTTTTAAGAATAGCTCCGTTTATTGAAAAATTTGCCGCAGAGGCTTCTGGAAATGGAAGTATGGGGAAATCTTCGTATGGAAGGGTTTTAAGTGTGCTGCGGCCTGTTCCTGACGAAATTATAATAGTATCTCCGCTATGCTCTATAGTGAGATTTCCGCTTCCAGAAAAAGAGGTTGTTATTTCTCGTAAGATATTCGCTGAAAGTACTGCCACTCCTGGTTCTTTTATTGTGCCATTTATTCTTCTATCAATTCCGGTTTCTAAATTTGTTGCTCGGAGCTTTATACCGTCGTCTCCTGCAAGAATAACTATCCCAGCTAAAACTGGCAGTGTTGTTGATCGTCGCTCTGCAAATCTAGAAACACTCCCTACCGCATCTGCTAGTTCTTTTTTATCTATAGAAATGATCATACGCTTATTATTAGGGGTGTGGATAGGTGGAAAACTTAATACAGATAGTATATACGCTACGGAAGAAATTGTGCAGCTTTAGTAAGGTGTTGAAAACTTATTAAATAACGCTATTTTTGGGGAAAATCTAAAAGGTGCAGCTTTTTGTAACCACGTTATTCTTTTTAATCCCCAGGGTTATTGTGAATTTATAAACAGGTTTTTAAAGGTGTTATCCCCTACTTTTTCCACACTACACAAGAAGACTTCTAATATCTTGAATTTCCTTTGCCAACTCACTATCACTACTTACTTCCCTTTTAACTTTTTCGCACGAGTGAATTACAGTAGTATGATCTCGACCACCAAGTTTGCTGCCTATAGTAGGGTAAGACACTGAAAAATCCTCTCTAAGAAGGTACATAATTACCTGTCGAGGTCTTACTACCTCACGCCTGCGGGTTTTTTCATAAATACTTTCTTCGTCTATTCCATAAAACTCCGCAACTTTTGAAACAACATGCTTCACGGAAACGGTTTTTTGAGGGCGAGAAAATGACCGCAAAGACTGCTTAATTTCAAGTAAATCAGGTGGAATCCCCCTCA
>DAIDID010000047.1 GCA_027459545.1 Candidatus Parcubacteria bacterium
CTCGCCTTTTTACTGAAGCTAAAATATCTGCTGCGATTTCCCGTCCATCTATAACCATACCCGGATTTATTTGTGTCTGCGTTGCACTTCTGGAACATATTTCTCATAACGACCATTTGTATAGTAGAAAGCATCGAAACTCCCGTACGCATACTGGTATCCATACTCTTTCGTAAGCTTTGTGCCATCAACGGCAATTGGATAGGAATACCCCCGCCACGCCCCCCTTCCTGTTGGAATTTTCCCTCGAGTAAGATGCCAAAAAAAGAAGAACGGAATTCGTACCATCCAAGGCTGAATTTTGAGTTGCTTCTTCCCTACTGCCTTTGCCATATCTGCTACGAGCACGACATCTCCTGGTGGGCATATATTGAAAACCTCATACTCTGCCTTTGGAGGAGTGACTGCAAGCATCTGAACCAGATCCGCAACGTCATCTTCATGAATAAATTGACGAAGCCATTTCGGAGTAACTGGAACAAAGGAAACCATTGCCGAAACGAGCCTATAGACAAAGGAGTCTTTTAGCTGGCCTGAAAGTGCTGATTGCAATCCAAAGCGAATTCGCATAAATCTCCCGCGTGGTCCGGTAATTGCTGCAGGACGAACGATTGCGACACTTGGTACAGCGCCTTTTGCTTTCGCTTGCTCAAACTTTTCTTTCAGATGTTCTTCAACAACACGCTTCTCTTCTGCGTACAGATACTGACTCTTTCGAAATGGCTCATCTTCGGTAAAACGATGTTCGAGAGTGTTTGTTGAAAAAGCACCATACGAGGAAACCGTTGAAAAATAAATCAACCGCTTCACACTTGGAACTGAAAAAGAAAAATCAAAGACATTGTCTGATCCTTCAACATTCCATTTCCACTCAATGTCCTGCTTTCCATACATCTCACGTATTTGCCATGCGGTATGAATAACAACATCCGGAACATATTCTTTTACTTTTTCTTTCCAGTCATCTGCAGTATTCATCTGCACATATACGAGCTTTGGTTCGTCTTTAAGCATTTCTGGAAGTGGCTCTTTATCAAGTCCCACAATCCGCTCAACATCTTCCCGTGCTGCAAATTGCTCTACGAGCATGCTGCCCACGTAGCCTGCAGCACCAGTTATAAAAAGTATGTGTTTCATATTGAGCTTAGTAGAGTCATTATAACGAACTCACACGGAAAAGCATGCGCTTAAAAGTCTTAAGTGCGATAACGATATCGAGTGCAAATGATCGGTTCTTTATATAGTAAAAGTCATACGCGAGGCGAATTTTAGTTTCTTCAATCGACTGTGGGCTTATATTTCCCTGCTCGTACTGTTGGTTAATCTGCGCCCATCCAGTAATGCCTGGCTTCACAATATACCGAATGCCGTAGTATGGAATTGCTTCTCCAAGCCGCATACCTAGTGACACCATGTCGTTTCGAGGACCAATAAGCGATAGCTCTCCTCGTAACACATTTATACATTGTGGAAATTCATCAAGAGATGTGGTACGCAAAAAAGCTCCGACACGCGTAATGTAGTTTTGCTTGCTTTTTTGATCAAGCTCTGTGATGTCTCTCTTGCCGTGTATCCACTCTCCCGAGTCACTGTAACGCATACTTCTGAATTTATAAGTTTTTATGCGCGTGCCGTTTTTACCAAATCGCTCCTGCGTGATAAAAAGTGAGCCTGGACCCTCTAAGCGAAGTGCCAAAAACACAAATGGCGTAGCGAGAAGCATCACAAAAAGCATCGCAATACCTCCAAGAATGTCGATGGTACGCTTACCTATTTTGTAGAAATTCGATGCTGAGGTAGAGACGTTGTTTAAAAACCAATCATACTGCAAGAGCGAAAGCGGAACACGATCAAATACCTCTTCGTACATTTCGTATAAATTCACAAAAAGGTACGTAGGCGAAATAAACGCAAGCTCATATATTTTAGGAAGAAGTGGACGTAAGGAATCATGTTCAGTATCAACAACAAGCATCGTCACTCCCATTCGCTGAAATTCCTTCGCGTATTCAGAGAAGTTTGTAAGAAGTTCTTCAGGACTAAAGCTCGCAAGAAACTCAATTTGGTACCGCTGATTGCTATTTACTTCAGTTCGCAATTCTTCAACTTCAGATCCGCTCCCAATAAGCACTGCTTTATCACGAGAAGACGGGAGTGTGACATGCGCAAAGAGAAACATTCTCCATAAAAATATTCCTCCTAGTGATATAAATAAATACAAAACAAGGATGGTTTTTGGCGCTATGCCAAGCTCAGGTATAAAAAAGAAGTACAGCGCAGCCAAAACGATATTTAGGAGTTGTGTGCGGAGAATTATTCCCCAAAGTTCATTTTTAAAAAGGATGACACGCTTACTATACAAACCCGCCATATAGAATATCAAAATCCACACTATGAATATTGGTGAATAGAGATCTACCTGGAAAATAAATGTAGACAGCTCAGGAACAGCAAGATACCGCGCAAAAAGCGTAATCCAGAGTGCTACTATAAAGACTACGAGATCCCCCGCAAAGAGAAGAGTAGTTGCTTTTTTGCCACCGAATGTCATGGTTGCAACAGATAGATTGTTAGAAGTGTTATATCATAATACTACAAAATACCCATGAACGTTGCATCATCTCTTTCAGAAAGCGCAGGGCGGCGTATTCTCTACATAATAACCAAGGCAAATTGGGGCGGTGCGCAGCGGTATGTGTATGATCTAGCTCTTGCTTCAAAAGAAAAAGGCTACGAAGTGATAGTAGCGTACGGCACAAAAGGAGAACTTGAAGAACGTCTTCGCGAGGCAGGAATTCCTACCGTCCCTATACATTCACTCGCGAGAAGCATCAAACTTCGCGCTGAACTATCTGCGTTTCTAGAACTGCTTCAACTACTTCGGACTTTAAAACCAGATATCGTACATATAAATAGCTCGAAAGCAGGAGTGCTTGGCGTACTTGCTGCAAGAATTATTGGGATTCGGAAAATAATTTTTACTGCGCATGGCTGGGCATTTAACGAATTTCGCCCCGTCTGGCAAAAATACGTCTTAAAGCTAGTCTATGCCTTTACTAGTATGCTTTCGAGCTATACGATTTGCGTTTCGCATAAAGTTCGAAAGGACATTCAGTCGTGGTGCGTTCTTGGTTCTTCGAAAAAACTTATTGTGATTCATAACGGCATTCGTGCTTCAAGCTATACAACTCGCGCAGAAGCTCGTGCTCACCTATGGCCCGAGCATGCTGATGGTATATGGCTTGGTATGCTTTCTGAACTTCACCCAACGAAGCGCATTGAAGACACTTTAGAAGCCGTTAAAATTCTCATTCGTTCGTATCCTGACATCAAGCTCATTGTGCTCGGAGAAGGAGAACAGCGCTCCTATCTTGAGGAAAAAATTAAGAAGCTGGAGCTTGAGGAGGTAGTTCGACTTGCTGGCTTTATAAAAGAAGCCCCAAAGTATCTCACTGCATTTAATATATTCATCCATACATCTAGAAGCGAAGCATTGGGATACGCAATTATTGAAGCAGGATTTGCAGGACTTCCAGTAGTTGCAACACGCGTAGGAGGAATACCTGAAATTATAAAGAATGGCGTAACTGGCGAGCTTGTTGCTCCTTTAGTACCAAAAGAGCTCGCAAAGTCAGTAGAACGGTATTTAAAGAATCCAGAAGCCGCAGAGAAAATCGGCTTACATTTACAGAAAGATGTACAAGAACGATTCTCTCTAGAAAAAATGATCTACGAAACGATGCACGTATACACAAAAGACTAACCTTCGTACTCAAGAAGCGCAGCCTCTCGAGGAACACTTCTAGCATGTTGTGCAAGAGAAGTAATTATACCCAACGCCGCAAACTCAATTACCAAATGTGATCCGCCTGAACTCATGAAAGGTATTGTGGTACCTGTTACTGGCAAAAGACCTAAATTAATTCCTACGTGTACAGTAATGCTCGCAAGAAAGAGTATCACAACGCCGATGGTAAATAGCGCGTCGAAATTTGTGGTCATACGCCGTGCGAGCATGAGTAACTGAAACAGCAGCAGCGCATACAGCATAAGCACTAGCACAACGCCTATAAATCCCCACTCTTCTGCAAAAGCTGCAAAGATGAAATCCGTGTCGTACTCAGGCAAAAAGCGAAGTTTTGATTGCGTTCCATACCCTATTCCTTTTCCCCATACTTGCCCAGAGCCTGCTGCAACAACTGCCTGGTAGGCGTTATATCCTGCGCCATGAATATCTGCGGCGGGG
>DAIDID010000048.1 GCA_027459545.1 Candidatus Parcubacteria bacterium
AGACTTCTGCCACAAAAATCAGCGTTGTACTATGCGCAAATTATTCTTCTTAATACCATCGCAGAAAACGATCTTGCACACGGTGGAAAGGGAACTCCGGGAGGCTTAAATGTGACCCAGTTTCCGTTTCTAGAGTCACTCATACACCAGCATATAGGAAATGTATATTATCTATATGCGGATGATTCCTACGATTTTCATTTTGAAGAAGAGCCAAAGTTTGATACTCAAATTCAAGCGCTTACCAAAGAAATTGCTGATTTTTACCAAGTAGAAGCAAAAACGACAAACATTACCGTAGTTCTTTTTTCTGAATTCGGTAGAACAGATAAAACAAATGGCAACGATGGAACGGATCACGGTATTGGGGGAGGTATGCTCGTACTAAGTAATTACTTGCACTGGCCTACTATGGTGGGAAGTCTCTCTCCAAGTACAGATACAAATAATTGGACGAATGTCGTGGTAGACGAGCGTGATGTCTGGGATACGATCTTCAATTCATTATACGGAATTCCAGTGAATGCAATTTTCGGAAGGACTCAGACTATTAATTCCTATCCTATTACAATAAAATAATACAATGAAACAAGTAGTGGTAATTCACGGTGGAAATGAATTTGCAAGCGATGCAGATTTTTGGAGATGGGCATGGTCTCCGCAAACGCTCGCAGGATTTTTTGCAGGTCCGTTTAGGAGTTTCTTTGGAAAAAAAAGATGGAAGAAGAATTTGCAAGCGGATCTTGGTTCAGAATTTCAGGTCTTGCTACCTCGCATGCCGCATCCACACAATGCCAAGTATGCAGAATGGAAAAAAGAATTTGAGCTACTCATTCCAAAGCTCGAAGATGGTGTAATACTCGCAGGGCATTCACTCGGAGGAATCTTTCTTGCAAAGTATCTTTCTGAAGAAATTTTTCCAAAGAAAATTTGCGCAGTGCTACTCGTAGCAGCAGTGTATGACTCAGACGGGCAGGGAATAACGGCGAGGAAAATCACGCAGTTTGTACTTCCTCCTTCACTCGAGCTTTTTGCGAAGCAAGTTCCTGACATTATTTTGTATCACAGCACTGATGATCCCGTAGTTGATTTCAGCGAGCTTGCAAAATACCAAGCCAAGCTTCCTCATGCAAAAACTAGTGTGTTTTCTGATCGCAAACATTTTAATCAAGCACATTTTCCTGAACTGGTAAGTGAAGTCGCACACCTTTTAAAATTCCAATGAAAACAAAAATCCAGTATCGTAATTACAAAAAGCCTTCATGGGCACCACCTTCATGGATTTTTGGTCCTGTCTGGACACTGCTTTACATACTTATTGCTATTTCGTATGGATATGTGGTCTATGCGTACTTCACTCATGAAATTACTTTTATCAGTATGTTACCGTTTATAGCCAATCTCCTCTTTAATCTTGCCTACACGCCACTTCAGTTTACGCTTAAAAGCTTTTCACTCGCTCTTATTGATATATTCTTTGTGCTCGGCACGCTTATATGGGCGCTTTGTGCCATATATCCCTATGCACCATGGGTGACTTACATAAATGCTCCCTACCTACTATGGGTATGTTTTGCGACAATTCTTCAATGCGCAGTAACCTACATGAATAGGCGTGTGTAGGCTCTTATAGTAGGCTATAGAAATATGAGCGAAGCGTATATAGCAGAAAGTGATGAAGCGCTTGCAGCAAAAGTACAGTCAGGCGATGAGCAGGCACTCGCTGAGCTTATAAATCGCTATGAAGAAAAACTACTACGATACGGACAACGATTTTTAGGTATGCAAAATTTTGACGCAATACGTGAAGGTGTGCAGGATTCATTTATTTCTGCCTACCAGCACATAGAGGGATTTGATACAAAGCAGCGTTTTTCTCCATGGATGTATCGCATTGCGCACAATACCTTCGTAGACTTGCTTCGCCAGAAAACACGACAGCCTCTCTATGGATTTGATTTTGACAAAATCATCTCGCACTCAGCATATGCTTCGCAAGACGAGGGATGGAGACAAGAGAAAGAAAACGCTGAAATTCGCGTATTACTAGAGAGAGGTCTAACCTTACTGTCTGCATCACAGCGTGAAATAATAGTTCTATACTACTTTGAGGAGCTGAGCTATAAAGAAATTGCAGATGTGCTGCATGTGCCTGTCGGAACGGTTGGAGTACGACTAGCGCGCGCTCGAGCAGCTCTTAAAAAGAAGCTTCCAAACGACCCAGATATAGCATCTTTCACATAAAACTATGAGCAAACAATCCTTACAAAATTCAATACGCGAAAACGTACTAGAGAAAATAAAAACCGGCGAAATTAGAAAACTTCCTCGAGCGTATTTTGTGCTGCGAATTATTGCGACGCTTTTCGTTGGGGTACTACTCCTTGCAGGATCCGCCTTAGTTGCGAGCTTTATTTTCTTTAGTCTTCACGAAAGTGGTGAGCAATTCTTACTCGGATTTGGATTGCAAGGAGTTGCTATCTTTTTGAAGCTGTTTCCTTGGCTTTTCCTAGCATTCGATCTCCTACTCGTCTTTTTACTAGAATGGCTTTTGCAAGGATTTTCTTTTGGATATCGTATACCACTTCTAAATATATTTGTAAGCATCGTGCTTGCTAGTGTGGTGCTTGGGGGAGTTATATCGCTTACGCCTCTACATCAGGAGCTGCTTCATCTTTCAGACAAGCATGAGCTACCTATTTTCGCGCCTGCGTATGAGCACATTTTCGACTCGCATGACGATGATGGTGTGTGTCGAGGAATAGTGGCAAGTGTAGCAACTTCAACATTTGAACTCACTCACACTGATATGGACCATGATGCGAGTACCGCCGAGAGCACGTTCACTGTACCCATTCCGTCAGACATTTCGCCTTCTATGCTAAAAGTGGGTCAGAGGGTACTTGTGCTTGGATCATCACCAGATCAGCATGATACAACGGATTTTGATACGCATCCTTCAAGTTTTCCCTGTGCCTCTGCAGAACATATTCAGATACTTCAACCAATTACCCCGTAGTGTAATAAATTCAGCACGAGCATCGTAGTAGAAGTATATCCTATGAAAAAATTATTTATTTCAGTGCTGTTTATTAGTGGTTTTACTGCATACGCTGCTTATAACTATACGCAAACTCAAACAGCGAGCGCATCTGCGACAGCTGCTCCTGTTGCTACTGACTCTTCAAATGCAGCAGCAGTAGCACCCGTTGCTACGAACACCTCAGCAAGTGCATCTGCGCCACCGTTGGCTATTGCGCAGACAGTTACCACACCCACAAAATCAACCCCTGCTCCAACTACTCCCGCTCCTGTTCCAGTAAAGACCTCTTCAGGTCAATACATTGATGGAACATACAGAGGCTCAGTTGAAGATGCGTACTATGGAAATGTGCAGGTGGAGGCAGTTATTTCAGGTGGCAGACTTTCAAATGTCATATTTCTTCAGTCACCAAATGATCGCAGTACGTCCATTTACATAAACAAAGACGCGATGCCTATTCTTATAGCTGAAGCAATACGAGCACAAAGTGCAAATGTAAATGGTGTTTCTGGAGCTTCAGAAACAAGTCCAGCCTTTGAGAAGTCGCTCGCTTCAGCACTTTCAGCTGCAAAAGCATAAAAAGTATATGCGTGAATCTCGGAGCACGATGGGCATGCCAGCAATTTTGGAAATTGTGGATGCGTCTGTAACGAAATCGGATTTCGATGAGATTTTTGAGTATTTTAATTCGATTGATGAGCGCTTTAGTACATACAAAGACGAAAGCGAAATCTCAAAAATAAATCGGGGTGAGATTTCAGAGAGTGAGTATAGTGCCGAAATGAAGGAAGTGTTGCAGCTTGCAAAAGAAACAACACTGCTTACGCAGGGGTATTTTGATATCACTACGCCAGAAGGATCGATAGATCCTTCTGGCGTAGTGAAGGGTTGGGCAATACAAAACGCAGCAGAAATGCTTCGAAAGAA
>DAIDID010000049.1 GCA_027459545.1 Candidatus Parcubacteria bacterium
GCTTCAACTTCAACCCTTACGGGTTACGAAACTGAATAGCAAATTGGCTCGAGAGTGGGATCTCGATTTGGAAGCAATACTTCCTCTTTGGTATTCTGGTCGAATGAATCTTTCGGCAAATCTTCCTGACTGCCGTTGTTTTCAGCAGTCTCATTAGAATCAGACATAGTCCCCTCTTTTTTTCCAAAAATAAAGGCAGCGGAGTTGCCTTCTATAAATATAACGCTTCCGAAGCAAATTTTGTTACAAAACTACCACGCAAAGTGTGCAAAAGCTTTGTTGCTCTCTGCCATTCGGTGCATATCTTCTTTTTTCTTTATTGCTTCGCCTTCATTTTTTGCAGCAAGGAGAATTTGCTCTGCGAGCTTTTCAGCCATTGGCTTTCCTTTTTTGTTTCGAGCTGCGTTTATAAGCCATCGGTATGCAAGAGATACGCGCCGTTGCTGCGGAACTTCACGCGGGACTTGGTAGTTAGCGCCACCTACTCGTCGAGAGCGTACTTCCATGAGCGGAGCAACATTTCTAATAGCCGTTTCAAAAGTTTCAAGAGGATCAGGCTCTCCATCGCTTTTCTTGAGCAAATCCATCGCATCATATACCACCTTGCGAGCAGTATCCTTCTTTCCATCCCACATTACTGTATTTATAAATCGCGAAATCGCCTCAGACTGATAGACGAGGTCAGGACGGCGAACAGGCTTGTTTTTAATTGGTCGGCGCATAGGGTTAATTTAGTATTTATGCTTTTGGCTTCTTGGCTCCGTATCGAGAGCGACTTCGACGACGCTTATCAAGTCCTGCTGTATCGAGACGTCCACGCACTACTGTGTACTGCACCCCAATATCCTTCACACGACCCCCGCGAAGCATAACTACTGAGTGTTCCTGCAAATTATGACCTTCTCCTGGGATATAGGCAGTCACCTCCATACCATTTGTAAGACGTACGCGAGCGATTTTGCGAATAGCTGAGTTTGGCTTTCGGGGAGTTTTTGTCGTAACCTTTGTGCAAACACCGCGCTTAAAGGGGGAAGCATAGAAAGTGGGGCGATTCTTGAGCGCATTGAATCCACGCGAAAGAGCCACGACTTTTGTTTTTCGCTCTTTGTCCTTTCGACGTGACTTTGTGAGTTGATTTATCGTTGCCATTTCTGTTCTGTAAATGTCTACAGACTATATAAGAAGGCGTCTAGAAATGCAACCTTTACCTATCTTTTCTTTCTTGCGTGTCGAAAATTTTGATAAAAAACCCAGCTAAGAAGGATAATAACCAGTATTCCTGCACTAGTCCCCAAAATGCCCGTAGGCTCATAGTAACTAGGATTTACAGTCTTATAATAGCGCGCGTGGTCTTTTTGGAGATGTAAAATATCGCCGCGATATTTTGCAGGAACAGGCGTAGAGGTTGAAAGTCCGAAAACCAAACTATCTGAAGGTGGAAATTTAGATACTGAGGGATTGGCAGAATTAACTATTAAAGGTGTACTTGAAGATGATTCAGACATAGTTTTAATACTACTACTGGAAATAATACCTTCTTTAGGGAAAATTGATGCTTTTGTAATTATGAGTGGTACATTTTCTAAGCCACCAGCCTCAAAAAGAATTTCGTGCGTAATTTCGATACCATTAGCTTGTAGGGTTAGATATTTGTTAGTAAATTCTCCTTTAGTATCTGAAATGAGCATTACATTTGGAGCTATTCCGTAGTTCCCTTTTTCATCAGATTTGGTTGAAGCAATAATCTCTCCTTTTATGAAAGCATCTATACGCGCATTTGGAATAGGAACTCCCGTAGAATCAGTTACTACCCCGTACAATTGAAAAGGAAGATTTGGAAGTACGGGCGTTTCTGCATGCACGTGAGGAGCAAACCACACACCAAAAGAAAAAGACGCACACGCAAGTATTATATTTATAATAACGAGTTTGTATTCGCTTCTCATTTTTTCAGTATAAGCACCTGATATGTGCAAAAGTTTAAAGCTCAGCTTTTCTTTAAACCCGCTTCAGGTTTATTTTATTTTGGATCCGTACAATCGAATACATGTGGTTTAAAATTATATGCATTTGGGTATGTATCTCTTTTCCGCTCTTTACACATGCTGATGAAATGACTGTTCCACTTTCTGCAGATCCTACCTTTGAAAATCAGCAAAACATACTCCTCTCGGCTAGCATAAGCAATCCTGAAACTCCATTACTTGATCAAAGCGTACTTACTTTGCCAATTGGTGTGCCTATTTCTATCTCGTACTCCATAACCCGTACACCTAATTGGCCCTATGGAGCGACTACTGGCGCAACCAAAGACACTTTGTTTTCAAATATTCTCGAGCAGAATTCACTCTATCTTGAGTTATGGAAAGGAGTTCCCTTCACTACAAGTGCGCAGTTAGTTCAAAATTGGAATATTAGTAGTACATCATCTGGTCAAGTTTCAGCAACAATACCCGAAGAAGGAAACTATTTTCTCATAGCTTATTTTCCAGACGGCTACTATATAGATCCTCAAGCTATTTGTGGAAATGACCCAAACTGGCTAATTGACTGTGCTCCATCTTATACACTCGATCAAGTGCAAGAATATTTTTCTACACCATTTACTTCGTTGACCGATCCTCCTTCAATACCTAATGCATTTGGTGGACTTCAATTTTCCGTAAAGGGTTTAGTAGCTGCCCCTAAAATATCAAATATTCTCTTTCTTCCTGGAATCGAGGGGAGTCGCTTGTATATGAGAAATGCACTCGGACTTGAACAGAAAATATGGGAGCCGTCTGTCTTTAGCTCTGTATCAAATCTCGCCTTACGCCCTGATGGATCAAGTGAGCACGAAATGTTCTCGAGAGACTTAGTAGATTATCTGTACGGCATAAAAGCTTTAGGAGATGTATATGGACCCTTTGAAACGTATATGGATGGGCTTGTGGTAAGTGGGACTATCTCAAAGTGGCAAGCGTATCCATACGACTGGCGATATGATGTACGAGATATTGTGACAAACGGTACACTGGTGGGAGCCTCGTCAGGGGAATTGCATAAAGTATACCTTCAAGATATTGCACAATCTCTTGCCTCGAGTTCGCCTACTGGAAAAGTGACTATTATTTCTCATTCAAATGGCGGATTACTCGCAAAGGCACTTGCTATTGAACTACAAAAGGAACAAAAATTAGACCTGATTGATAACATCATATTTATAGGATCTCCCCAATACGGGACTCCACTCACAATTGGCTCGCTTTTACATGGAGATGGGCAGACGGATCCTACTGGTGGAATTATTATGTATGGTGGGACAGTTCGAACAGCCGCTGCTAACTTGCCTGGCATGTACGGACTTTTACCTTCAGCAGCTTACTTCGCACATATTGCTGATGCTCCTATTTTATTTATAGCAAGCGAGATGGATACTCTCTATGAAAAATATTTTGGTTTAAAAATTAATTCTGCTTCTGCTCTTGCTCGCTTTCTTACTGATGAACCAAATATCACCAACGTATTCCCTGCAAATGATTTACGCACTCCCCTCACACTTTCAAGCACCATCATCCAAAAAGAATCTGATACTCATGCGCTACTCGATACATGGACTCCTCCCTCTAGTTTAAAAGTCACTGCTATCGCAGGCTGGGGGAATCTCACTCCATACCAATACACCTATACAAGCTCAAACAAAAAATATCTTACCTGCTTCCGGACAAACGTCTTTACTGCTGGTTGTGCACTTGCCTATCGGATTTCTCATACGGTAAAAAATACAGAGAATGGAGATAATACTGTTGTAGCTTCAAGTGCATTTGCAACAGATGCAGATAGATATTATTTTAATGCAAAAGATTTTAAAAAAGAAAAACT
>DAIDID010000050.1 GCA_027459545.1 Candidatus Parcubacteria bacterium
AGTACTAAAAATATGGCTAAAAAGCTTATTATTTTCTCCATTAATTATAATAATAGCACATAATTAAAATTATGCAAGTCCACTTCTTAGTACTGCTCGAGCAAGCTTAAGCTCATCGTATGAATACGCTTCTCCGAGCTCACTATACACAGGAGCAAGTCTTTCGTATCCAATTGACTTAAACGCTTCTTCAATTTTTAAAATGTGTTTTTTAAATGTTTCTGGAATTACATTTTCTATTTCTGGAGAAGATACTAATTTTTCTTGCGAAAGCTTTTCTATGTGATCACAAATAGTGCCAAATGTAAGATTTCGTGCTGTTGCAATTTCCTGAATTGTTTTCCCATCTTTGATGAGTAAAAGTGTCTCTTGATATGTATTTTTTAGTGCGCTTGTGCGTATTTTTTCTGCAGATTGAATTTCAATACTACCTCCCGCTGCTTTTATAAAATTTTCCTCCATGACTTTTCTTTCTCCTGACTCTTCTAATTCAGCAAAGCGCTCTTCTATTGCTTCTGATGCTTGCTGAAATGCAAAATCTGATTTAGCTACCAAAGGATGAATTGCAAGTGCTTGAGCGCTCCAACCAAGCAAGTGTAGACCGTCGAGCGTACGCACTCGAGAAAGTGCAACATACCCTTGGCCATACTCGAAAGATCGAGACAAATCCATCGCAGCAGCGTCGAGACTTTGTCCCTGGCTTTTGTGAACGGTGATCGCCCATGCAAGCCGAAGCGGGATTTGTGCAATACGTGCACGTATTCTTCCTTCTTCTTCAACAACCCACTCAACAGGAGAAAGTGTAATTGTACGACCATCGCGTAGTTCAATTATTGGGTATTTTTCTTCTATACTAAAACCAATTACTTTTCCTAGTGTGCCGTTTGCATACCCTTGGGAAGGATTATTTTTTGTACACATTACTATCGCATCTTCTTTAAGTGTGAGACGTTCTGGGGAAAGACATCCTCGCTTTAGCCCCTCTACAAGACTTGCAGTGCCACTTGACTCCATTGTGTATACCTTGGAGGGAGTCGGTAATGCAGAGAGTTGTGCTTCGTTTATTCTGTCGACATCGGCATTATGCGTGTACAAGCGAGGTATTTCAATTGAAATTTTTTCTGCTGTTGTAAATCGTTCTTGCAAAAGCTCGCCTTCATCTTCTGCAAAGTTTCCAGAGCGAATAGCTGAGAGTAGTGATAAAAACTGTATGTCGTCTTGACGATGTTGCTCAGTAAGATAGCACGTGAAGAGATTGAGTGATTTCCATGCAGACGACTCAAATGCAAATGAGACCGTTTGACCTCGTCTAGCAACAGGAGGAAGCTGAAAAAAATCCCCAACAAGCACTACCTGTATTCCCCCAAATGGCAAATCATTACCTCGGACTAATTTACACACAGCATCAACGGCATCAAGAATTTTTCCAGACAGCATTGAAATTTCATCTAGTATCAGCACTGTGGTTTTTTGAATTCTTTTTGCTACGGGCTCTTTTCCAGCGATGCGTTCAAGCTCTGCTTCTGTAAAGTATTCGGTGATTCCAATACCGCTCCACGCATGAATAGTTTGTCCGTGTATATGCGTTGCTGCTACTCCTGTAGATGCAGTAATTGCAGGCTCGATACCATGAGATCTCAACCAATCAATATATGCTCGAACAGTATATGTCTTTCCACTTCCCGGGCTTCCTGTTAAAAACACATTTGCTCCAGTTTGAAGAATGTCTAAAGCATCTTTTTGAATCATAAGAAAGTAAAACTTTGCACAATTCCTTCAAAAAGGTTTTCTACTTTTGTTTGATCGAAAGTGGAAATTCCTTGATCTGAGGAGAAGTTTGCAATGTTTACAGAGTGAATTGTGTACTCTATAGCGTAGCATTGATTATTTTTTAGTGTTCGATAGCTTGTAGTTTGATATATATTTCCAGCTCCTACATCCATTGAAATAAATTTTTCATAATGTGTACCATTTATAGTTACACTAGTTCCCTTTATGCTTTGATCACCACTAGTATTGCTTAAGCAATCAGCTAGTGCCGTAGGATCTGCACTCGTACCCACAGTAAAAACAGCATTTGCAAAATTAGTTTTCGGTTCGAACGAACTTGGCAGCGTTGCTTTGGCAAGAATCATTCCAAGGACTGTGGTATTTACCATCCAGCTAGAGCTGTATCCAATCCCACTTCCTGAAATAGTAACCGACGAAGGATAGCTAAATGAAAATAAGTTACTTTGGTCTGTAAATGTACTTAAAGCATTTCCAAGCTTTTTATTTGTACCAGCAAGGCAGTTAGTCAAAGTCTGGGTGCCATTTTCTACTAGAAAAGCATTTTCTCCTTCACTATCAAACTCTACGCTATTTGAAGTACCCGCACCAATTTCGTAGCGAATACCTGAACCTGACTGTACTTGCGGAAGCGTAACAGTTTTTCCACTCGGCAATGTAATGAGTACTCTGCTTGTAGGCAGTGTACTATTTACGAAGTTAACGCTCAGTGTTCCTTCGGTGCAAAAATAAGTGACTTCATTTTGATTTTGTGGAAGTGAATAGATTGAAGGAGTATTTGAGGAAATCGTAGTAGAAGCAGTGTCCGCATGAAAGTCCTTAGTCGCTTCGGGGGCATTTGCTTTTCGAATAGCAAAAAAATATGTGAGTCCTCCTACGATGAGCACTAGTGCGATAATAATGGCTACAATAAATGGAGTTTTCTTCATATACACATCCTACACCTTTAGTGTGCTATGCCAAGAAAAGGAATATTTAACCTTTTCCTATAGCCCGATACGCGAACTTCGTGCTTTTTAGTGAGTATGCTTGATTTCAAACTTGAGCCAAGCATAATAGTCTGTTTTCCATATTTTTTATTTACAGCATCAACCGCAGTGAGAATTCCTAGTTTCTTTTCATTTGTTGCTATCTCACCAAAAAGATCATACATTTCCGCTTCCTCTGCAGTAAAAGAGCGAATAGTGATGCCACTTGCTCGGTACAATATGCCTTCTACATAAACCTCACCGAAATGCTCATCTATAAATCCCAGTATTTCACTTGGATTGTTAGTTGGTACGGTAAGTTCAAGAGAGACTGTGTGATAGGTAAATTCCTGTGTTTTGAGATAAAAGCTAAAACCTTTTGCCTTAAGACCATGTCTCCGAGCCTTACTGCATACTCGCTCTACATTTTCAGAAAGCTGAGAAAATACAAATGTGCGATTTATAGAAGGAGGTGTAAAGCTGCGAGTACTCATGATAGATCCGGCTTGAGTTGATTCCTGATTTAATTTTTTTATGTATTGTCCACGTAATTCAAGCCAGATATCTCTATACGCTTTGCCAAGCTTATGCTCAGTGAGCCACTCATCCGAGCGTGCTGCAAATATCGACGCGGTTTCTGCACCGAGACTTACAAGATTCGTTCCCGAAGCTCCGCCAAGTCCCCATACACTATGAACAGGTAGTTTTTCAAGAAATTCATTCAACTTACTAAGAGGAATCGTCGTAAAACCTGCGGGCTTATGTGCCTTAGAAGCTGCTTTCGCAAGAGTTTTATTTGTCGCAAGACCGACCCCAAACGTGATCCCGAGCGAGTCTTCGAGCTCGGCTTTTATTCGACGCCCGATCTCTTCATACGAAATTCCCCACTTGGCATCAAGTCCTGTAATATCCGCAAAGCATTCATCTATACTGTACTCTTCTACAAGCGGTGTATATGAACGAACAATACTATACATACGCTCAGCATACAGAGCATAGGAAGTATAGTCTGAGGGAACGATGATTGCTTCTGGGCAATGAATTTT
>DAIDID010000051.1 GCA_027459545.1 Candidatus Parcubacteria bacterium
TGATTTTGGAACGAAGAAAGTTGGACTGGCGTTGTCTGATGAGACGGGACGAATGGGATTTCCACATGCGTCTATTCCAAATGACGGCAGGCTCATCGATTACGTGCGAGAGCTTATCAAAAATAAAGAGGTGAAGGCAGTGGTGATAGGTGAGTCGCGCGACTTTGCAGGAAACGAAAACGAAGTCGCCGCGAAAGCTAAAGCTTTCGCGGCGCTGCTCGAACGAACCGCTGAGGTTTCTATAGTTTGGGAACCTGAAACCATGACCACGCAAGAGGCCCGTCGTGATCCAGAAGGTATTTATACAGGAAGTCATGCTGCGGTAGATGCTTCAGCAGCCGCTCTTATTCTCACTAGCTACCTAAACCACGAAAATCCAAGTACAATTTCAGAATATGATTACGATTGAAGAATTTTCTAAAATAGAAGTGAAGGTAGGCACGGTAGTATCCGCTGAGCGAGTACCAGAGACAGATAAGCTGCTTCGGCTTGTAGTGGATTTTGCTGAAGAGGCTGGACCGAGGCAAATAGTTTCTGGAATTAATGAGTATGTAAATGATCCTGAAGAGTTAGCTGGACGACAGCTTGCCTTCGTGACAAATCTCGAACCGCGCACCATAAAAGGACTCGAATCAAACGGCATGCTTTTTGCAGTAGGACTACATGACACGTTTGCATTTCTAACACCAGACAGAAAAGTACCGCCGGGAACAGCTGCACACTAAAGGAGTGCGTTTGTATACGCTATACTATAGCCAATGCCTCACCTTGAGAGTCAAAAAAAATTCACGTCCTTTTTACAAAGAGAGCTTGCGTTGCAATTTGCACCACCAAAGTATCTTTCGTTACCAACCGCAGGTATCGATGTCTCTGCAACTGGTATAAAAGTAGTGAAGCTCGCAGAGAAAGCGCACGGATTAGAAATTTCTTTTTTTACTGAAGAGCGATTTCCTATAAAAAACGTTGCTAGCACTGAAGCAGCGGACCAGCTAGAAACGGCGAAATTACTCACTCAAATTGTCGCAAAGCATCATATTGATCTTGCAAATGTTGCGCTTCCTGAATCCCGCGGCTATCTCTTTGAATCAACGGTTGAGGGAAGGGAGCCGTCAGAGTGGCGAATCGCCGTAGAAAAAAGACTTGATGAATACGTGCCCATTCCTCCTGCTGAAGTTGCTTTTGATATCGCACCACTTAGTAGGGAAGGTTCACAAACACATGTAATTGGTATGGGCTGTGCAAGAAAAGTTGTGGATGAAACAACTCGTATGTATGAAAGCGCAGGGATATCAGTGCGTTCTATAGAAGGAGAAATTTTTGCACTTCCACGTGCGATACTTCCTCATGGTGATACTGAAACTGTGCTTATTATAGATATTGGAAAATCCAGTACGAAGCTACTTGTGGTGTCGAAGCGTCTTCCGCGACTTTCAACAACACTCGATATTGGGGGGCACGCACTCACACTCGCTGTGCAAAAATACTTTGGAGTAACCGAAGAAGAAGCGAAGCGTGTGAAAGCAGAACGAGGGTTGGTGCTAGGTCCTGATAATTCAGAATATGTTGCGGCAATGCTTTCAACGGTCTCAGCAATTAGGGATGAAATTGTTCGACGAGTGGATTATTGGGATTCTCAAAAATCCGTAATAGCCGGATATGAACGCATCTCGCGCGCAATAATCGTTGGAGGAAATGCAAGCGTGCGCGGGCTTCCTGAATATCTCGAAACAGCACTCAAAATACCAGTAGAACTTGGCGATGTGTTTACAAACTTCGCATCGCACTCAGACTGGCTTCCGCCGCTTGATTATATGGAGTCACTTGGATTTGGCACAGCAATAGGACTTGCCTTGCGTGAGTATCTTTCATAAATATGTTTGAAGAATTAATCAATCTCATTTCATCGCAAAATCGTAAACGATTTCGGCAGGAGTATTTTATTCGACTCGTAACGGTTACTGCGTGGCTACTTACGTTTGTGGTTATTGCAGAATGTTTCTTACTAATTCCTTCGTATATTTTTGAGTCACAAGAAGTTTCGGCTCATACTATTGAGCTGCAACAACTTTCTCAAAAAGCAGCGACCTCGCAAGAGCAGCAGGTACAAGCAAAAGTTCAGGCGCTCTCAGCAGAATCAACGTATCTGCAAGGTGTTCGTACTTTGCCGACGGCGAGTATGGCGCTTCGCGCCATACTCGCCGTCCCTCGAACTGGCATCAAGCTTTCAGGCTTTACTTTTGGTTCTGCACAAAACACAAGTTCCACCACGATTAAAAGCATGGAAATAAGCGGTATTGCAGATACTCGAGAGGATTTGCGAAGTTATGACACTGCGCTTTCAGCTTTGCCGTATGTCTCAAATGCGGACTTACCTATAAGTGATTATGCGAAAGCAACCACGATACCTTTCACCATAACCCTCACAGGCTCACTAACACCATGAAAAAATCCCTACTCATGAGTCTAGTTGGCTCGCTCATAGCTTTTCTTCTGGTGCTTGGAGCATATTGGCTCTCTTACTCGATGGTCACAGCAAAAAGCATTGAGGCAAGTAAGCTTGCTACGCAAATTGATACGGAGAAAAGTGCTACAGCAGAACTCACGCAAGCAAAGTCAGAGCTAGCAGGCCTTACTTCTCAAAAAGCAACCATTAACCAATACTTTGTTCAAACAAACAACATCGTGCCTTTTCTTGAGCAACTCCAATTGCTCGGAAGTTCTTTAGGAGCAACGGTACAAGTGGCGTCTGTCTCTGCGTCGCAAGGATCACCATATGGAACGCTCACGCTCTCGCTCAGTATTTCAGGAAATTTTAATGCTGTCGCAAAAACTCTCGGAGCAATTGAGTATGAACCATATAACATCTCTATTACCTCGCTATCCTTCACCCACACTCCCAATATAGGTTCAGCCTCGTCCACACCTCAGTGGAGTGCCGTCGCTGAATTTATCGTTGGCGCAGAAACAGGAACTGCAACTTCTACAAAACCATGAAAAATTTTCTAAATGTACTTGATTCAGCTAAGAAAAAATTCGCGTACGGTGAGAGAATTCGACCCACGCGAGATTGGTTTATTCTTCTTGCACTAACAGCAGTATTGCTCATAGCGGGTGTTTTTTGGAATGTCTATCTTTTTACACAATTTGAAACAGTAAAAGCACCAGCAAGTGATGTCCACGCGCCCGCACTTCAGAATTTACAAACCTCAGTACAGGAAGTGCAACGTATTTTTCAGACACGCGCCACAGAAGAAAATAACTACCAGCAGACGTATCAGTTCGTTGACCCAAGCTAGTACGGAGAGTAGTCTTAGAAAGTGAAGGTCTGAGCTTGATGGTCAAAGAAATGTCCCCATAGCTCAATGGATAGAGCTGCGGACTTCTAAGCCGTAGATGTAGGTTCGATTCCTGCTGGGGACACCAAAACAAAGACACGCCAAGCTTTAGCTTGGCGTGTCTTTGTTTGTTCTGTGGGCGATGGAGGGCTCGAACCCCCGACCTTCGCAGTGTAAATGCGCTGCTCTACCAACTGAGCTAAGGGTGCGTTTCGTAAGTATACTATTTATTTTACTTTATCGTCGATAACGGGAGGTATTTGAAGATTCGGCAATCTATGCGCATAATCGAGTCATGCCGAGGTGGCGTAATTGGTAAACGCGCTGCGTTCAGGTCGCAGTGAGGGCAACCTCGTGAGGGTTCAAGTCCCTTCCTCGGCACTCGTGTCTCCGTTTTGCGGGAAAGTGCC
>DAIDID010000052.1 GCA_027459545.1 Candidatus Parcubacteria bacterium
AGCTATATCGTCCAGTTACTATGAAAACGCTGTATCTTCTCGATGAGCCAACTGTAGGACTTCACTATGAAGATGTGCGAAAGCTTATAGAAATTTTGCAGGAGCTCGTTCGTCGAGGAAATACTGTGGTTGTAATTGAGCATAATTTAGATGTAATTAAGTCTGCAGATTACTTAATTGATTTTGGACCGGAAGGTGGAATACACGGAGGGAAAGTTATAGCAAAAGGAACGCCAGAAGAAGTAGCTGAAATAAAAGAATCCTTTACGGGTGAGTATTTGTCTAAGGTACTTAGAAAAAATGGAAAAAAGTGATTTACGAAAATTTGATATACCTGACGTACCAGGAGTGTATCTTTTTACGTACGGTAAAGGAAAAAATAAGAAAATTTTATATGTAGGAAAAGCAACATCCTTGCGTGATCGTGTGCGATCGTACTTTGATGATGACTTAATAGTGACGCGTGGACCAAGAATTGTGGACATGGTTACTAAAGCAGATGGTTTACTATATGAGACTACTCCGACCGTTTTAGAAGCGCTCGTCCGAGAGGCTGCTCTTATTCGGCACTTTAAGCCAAAGGCAAACTCCGAAGGAAAAGATGATAAAACATTTTTATATGCAGTTATAACAAATGAAGAAATCCCACGAGTACTTTCAGTACGAGAAAAAGATATAGATTTTGTAAATAAAAACTTTTTAGTGTCTTCACGAGGTACGTGCTCATACAAGGTAGCATATGGACCATTCCCATCAGGGAATCAGCTTAAAGAAGCGCTTCGTATTATACGAAAGATTTTTCCTTTCTATGATACGGATAAGCCAGTTGGGTCAAAGGGAAAGCATCAGCTTGCGCGAGTTGAGTTTAATAAGCAGATAGGTCAGTATCCCCAAAATATGAATAAAAAAGAGTACGCACGATCAATTCGCAATGTCGCTCTATTTCTTTCTGGTCGAGTTAAGGCACTTCGGGAAACTCTAACTAAAGAAATGAATCAAGCAGCGAAGGAAATGCGATTTGAAAATGCTGCCGTGCTTAGAAGTCAGCTTTTTGCACTCGATCATGTACAGGACGTTTCTCTTATTAGGGAAGAAAAGTCCATGGATGCACATGCTCCACGCATTGAAGCGTATGATACTGCACATATTTCCGGTAGTAATGCAGTTGGAGTTATGACCGTCGTTGAAAACAGTATGCCAGTAAAATCGGATTATAGAGTGTTTAAAATCCGTGGCGATTTTAAACAAACGATGACTAAGTCATCTGCTAAAAAAAAGCTTCAAGATACCAAACGAATGAATGATGACATTGCGTCACTAAAGGAAATTTTATCAAGAAGGCTTAGTCATGCAGAATGGAAACTTCCAAAAGCTTTTGTTATTGATGGTGGTAAAACTCATAAAAAAGCAGCTGAATTAATTCTTGCAGAGGCAGGAATTGGCATACCTGTAGTTGCCGTTGTAAAAGACGAAAGACATCGGCCAAGAGAAGTAATAGGTGCACTAAGAGCCGGTATTAGCGAAGCTGATGCAGTTCTTGCAAATTCTGAAGCACATCGTTTTTCGCTAGCGCGCCATCGAGCTGCTCGACGTCTAAAACGCACATAAGACCAGAAGTCCGACAGCAAGTCGGACTTCTGGTCTGCTATACTTTAGGTATGTACGGCACTACTGTTGGTGTTCTTCGAGGAGGACCATCTCGCGAGCATGATATCTCGCTTTTGTCTGGTCATGCTGTAGTTGCAAATCTTCCTCGAGATCGCTTTACCGTGCGAGATATTTACATAGACAAAAAAGGAGAGTGGTACGAACGAGGAAAAGTTCATGCACCGAGCGACATTTTGCGGACTATTGATGTAGTACTAAGCACCCTGCATGGTGAGTATGGAGAAAGTGGAGAACTACAAAGAATGTTTGAACGTCATAATTTGCCGTACGTCGGTTCGGATTCTTTAAATTCATACATGGCATTGCATAAAGTGCTAGCAAAGGAAAAAGCTAAAGAAATGGGTATTAAAACTCCTAAGTACTATTTGGTTCAGTCTAAAAACAATCTTGAAAGTATTACTTATGAGGTGGTCCGTACTTTTTCGCAGCCGGTAGTCATAAAGCCTGTTACAGGGAGTTCGTCAATCGGCTTAGAAGTAGCAGGAGGATACGCACAAATATATGCTGCGCTTTCAAAGCTACTTTCTGAAGATAAAGAAGCACTTATAGAGGAAATGGCTCGCGGCACTGAAGCCTCAGTAGGAGTAATTGAGGGTTTCAGAGGTGAAGCACTTTATGTGCTGCCTCCAATCGAAATTACGCCAATTGGACTAAGTCGAGAAATAATTCCTGGAAGATTTTCTAAAGAGATTCAAAAAGAACTTATGAATGCTGCAAAAACAATGCATGAATCTCTTGGTCAAAAACACTACTCACGCTCAGATTTTATAGTATCAAAAAGTGGCGTGCAGTTTTTAGAATTAAACAGTGCTGTTGCAACCACTCTTACAAAAGAATCCCTTTTGCCTAAGTCGCTTGCGTCGGTAGGTGTTTCTCTTCCAGAATTTCTTTCGCATGTTATTGACCGCGCGATGTTGCAAACTCGACCTCTCTTTTGATACTTTGCTTTATGACAAATGATGAAATTAAAGAGCAGTTACAAAAGCTAAAAGGATGGAGTATCGGCTCTGAAGAAAAAGTACTTTCAAAAAGCTACGACTTTTCTGATTTTTTAAGTGCAATGGACTTTGCAAATAAAATTACAGATATTGCGGAACAAGAGCAGCATCATCCAGATTTGCAAATAAGCTGGGGCAGGGTAGTAGTGCACCTCTCGACACACTCTTTAGGAGGGCTTTCTGTGCAGGATTTTATCCTAGCTGAAAAAATAGACACAATTTAAGACAATATGCTATAGTTTCTCGACGAGGCAGTCTGCCTCATTTAGGACTTTTAGTGCTTATTCCAAGTAAAAACTTGGGCCGTTAGCTCAGTTGGTAGAGCATCTCATTTGCAATGAGAGGGTCGCAGGTTCGAATCCTGTACGGTCCACACTTATCTAGAATTCTTATTTATAGTGCTAAATTTACTTCCCTTGGCCGTAATATTTCTTTAATAGTGCAACGTGTTCTGTGTATGTTTCAGAGCAATGAAAATTACCTCTAGAATCATGAAAGTAGTATAAGCACTTTGTAGCGACAGGATTAAGTGCTGCTAGGACTGCTGCAAGAGAGGGGTTTGCAATGGGTCCGGGTGGAAGCCCTGAATTTTCATAAGTATTGTATGAGGAAGAAATATACTTATCTTTCGGGTAAACCGTGCCCCACCATGAACCTTTTGAAATCCCAGACCCTTCGTTGGCTTTTGCATACTGAAGCGTTGCGTCAATTTGTAAATTCATATTTGCAAAGAGTCGATTCCAAATAATTCCTGAAATCATTCGCATGTCTTCTGGTCCTTTTGCCTCTCGCTCAATTAGCGACGCTATAGTAAGTGTCTCAGAAAGGGGGACTTGTTTTGCGGTTGTGCTTGCATAGTGAATCAAGATGCTTTTATCAAAAGCAACATTTATAAGCGCTGCTACATTTGAGGGAGTCATGCTGTTATCCACTACATAGGTTCCTGGCGCATACACTCCATCAGTTAGCTCTGGAGTTTGGATGCTAACGTCTGAAATAAATTCTTGCTGTTGATTTTTATTCCAGCCAAGTGCATTAGTTAGCTCTGCCACTATCTGCTCTTTCCGATACC
>DAIDID010000053.1 GCA_027459545.1 Candidatus Parcubacteria bacterium
GTCCTCCGTAAGACCTGCTAAGCTGCTTTATTCTACGGGCTTTTCTGTAAATTCTGCGTCACTTGATCCCGTAGTATCTGTTTCCGAGGCCGTGCCACTCGCTTCACTAGCTCCCTGTCCTTCATTTGACTGCTCGCTCTTCATCATTGCTTCTCCTATTTTCGAAAGTGATGTAGAAAGTGCCTCACTTGCACTTTTTATAGCTTCAAGATCCTCGCCTTCGCGCACTGTCTTGAGTGCTGCAATTTTTTCATTTACTTCAGTCACCAAAGCAGCATCTACCTTGTCGCCATTATCCTTGACTGCTTTCTCAGCAGTATAAATCATTTGCTCAGCAAGATTTTTTCCTTCTACGAGGTCTTTTTTCTTTGCATCGTCAGCTGCGTGCATTTCTGCATCTTGCTTCATTTTTTCAATATCAGCTGTAGAAAGACCTGTTGAGCCTTCAATTCTTATTGACTGCTCTTTGCCCGTTGTTTTTTCTTTTGCCTTTACTGTAAGAATACCATTTGTGTCGAGGTCGAAAGTAACTTCTATTTGTGGAAGTCCGCGAGGAGCTGGTGGAATACCTTCAAGCTGGAATTTTCCTAGACTTTTATTGTCAGCAGCCATCGCGCGCTCTCCTTGTATCACATGTATTTCTACGCTGGTTTGGTTGTCAGCATATGTAGAAAAGGTTTGTGAACGAGATGTTGGAATCGCGGTATTTCGCTCGATTATTTTAGTTGCAACTCCTCCTGCAGTTTCAATTGAAAGAGAAAGCGGAATTACGTCTACGAGCAAGATGTCTTTTACGTCGCCCTGAAGAATTCCCGCTTGGATAGCAGCACCCATAGCTACAACCTCGTCTGGGTTTACGGAAAGATTTGGCTCTTTTCCAAAAAGTGCTTTTACTTCTTCTTGAATTTTTGGCATGCGAGTCTGTCCACCAACCATAATGATTTCACTTATTTCAGAAGCCTTCATACCTGATGCCTCAAGCGCACGCTTGGTGATATCTATAGAGCGCGTAATAAATTCATCTGCAAGTGATTCTAGTGTAGCTCGAGTAAGTGTAAGCAAAAGATGCTTCGGGCCATCTGCATCAGATGTAATGAATGGAATATTTACTTCAGTTTGAGCAGATGTTGAAAGCTCGTGTTTTGCTTTTTCTGCCGCTTCATCGAGCCGTTGAAGTGCTAGAGGATCTTTTGTTACATCAATTCCGCTTTCTTTTTTAAATTCATCTGCAATATACCGAACAATTTTTTGATCAATGTCGCGCCCACCCATGTGTGAGTCACCGTCAGTAGACTTAACTTCTACTACGTCATCTCCAACTTCGAGAATTGATACGTCAAACGTTCCTCCACCAAAATCATAGACTGCAATCTTTTCGTCCTTCTTTTTATTAAATCCATATGCAAGTGCTGCAGCTGTAGGTTCATTTATAATGCGCTTTACATCGAGTCCAGCAACTTGGCCTGCCGCTTTTGTGGCGTTTCGCTGAGCATCGTCAAAGTATGCAGGCACAGTAATAACTGCTTCAGTTATTTTTTCTCCAAGTTTTGCTTCAGCATCTGCTTTTAGCTTTCCAAGAATCATTGCTGAAACCTCTTCTGGTCGATAGTCTTTATCTCCCAAATGCACAAGAACACCGTTATCTTGACCAGCTTTAATTTCATATGGCACAACACCAACGTCATTTTTCACAGCAGCATCATCAAAACGATGACCCATAAAGCGCTTAATTCCGTAAATAGTATTTTTTGGGTTTGTTACTGCTTGGCGCTTCGCCAAAGTTCCAACGAGTCGCTCTCCATTTTTTGCGATAGCTACGACAGAGGGTGTAGTGCGTGCGCCTTCTGAATTTTCAAGTACACGAGGCTCGCCACCTTCCATGATAGCCATTGCAGAGTTTGTTGTTCCGAGATCGATTCCAAGTATTTTTGCCATAATAAAAATTCTAGTTATTTGCTAGTAAAATTTGTGCGTTGCAATCCATGTTTTCGCACTGATTGCTTAATTTTACACCTTTCGAAATTAAGTTCAAATAAGGAGGGGTCTTGGCGCACTTTGCTACGCAAAGTGCGCCACACGAACCTTCGCTGGTCGCACGACGTGCTCGCCAAGCATCCATCCATGTTCGAGAACCACAGTAATCGTATCGTCTTTTTCAGCAGACTCAGCTGAATCCTGTCCAAGTGCTTCATGAAGTGCAGGATTAAATTTTTCACCCACTTCGCCAAATTGCTTCAGTCCAAGCTTCTCAGCTGCTCCTTCTAGCTGCTTTATGATTCCTGAAAAACCTTCTGGAAGCTCCCCTGCTCCCTTTGCTCGCTCTAGTGAGTCAATAGAGGGAAGAAATACAATCGCTGCTTTCAATGTTCCAAGCTCTACAGCTGACTTCTTTTCATCTTCAAAACGTTTTAATGCATTTACATAATCAGCTTTCGCACGTTGCCAGCCGTCGAGATTTTCTTGCTTTTCTTTTTTTACGTGCTCAAGCTCTTTTCTGAGCTTTGCTATCTTGGTTTCAGCTCGTTCTTCGGCATCTTCAAGGCCGTCCTCGCTATCAGCGAGATTTTCGTTTTCAAGGCCGTCCTGATCGAGCATTACATCATCTTCGTCGTTCATATTTACTGAATATACAGGAATTTAGTTTTTGAATCAAAATTTTGTAGCGACTAGGTAATTGTTTGTAGAGTGCGAGTACATTCTTCGGAACACGTCACCTTTCCGCTTTCAGGTGTACAATTTTCACAGGAAAGAAAGTGCCGATGGCAGAAGTCATTTGCACAATTTACGTAGTCTTCAGTTTTCTTACCACAAAGGTAGCAGGTGCCAACTATTTCACGTTGAATTATCTGACCATTTTCTTCTCCGTCGCCAAAGTGCATTGTTTTGCGCTTGTCAAAAGTATAGAGTGCTCCAACAAAGTCTTTCCCAGGATACTTTTGCATATAGCCGTGAATACCATCTTCAAGCTGATAGACATCCTCAAAGCCATTATTTATAAGGTACGCAGACATTTTTTCACAACGAATTCCACCAGTGCATACCGTAATAACTTTTTTCTTTTTCCAGGGTTCAAGCACTTCCATTCTTTGAGGTAAGTCGCGTGAGGCTTGAAGGCCTGGATCGATTGACCCTTTAAAGTGCCCTGAAGCGTACTCGTAGTCGTTTCGCATGTCTACAATTGTAAAATCCTCTTCCTTTTCAAACATTTCTCGCAATTGCTCGGGCTTTATTCGAGGAGCTGTGCGCACTTGAGGACAAGCTTCTTCCTGAGGAAAGTGTGTCCCGACGATTTCTTCACGAACTTTTATAGAAAGCTTCGGAAATGCATCACCTGTTCCTTTACTTCGCTTTATGCTTACATCTGCAAAAACTGGCATTTCGAGAAATGCCTTTGCGAATTGTTCTGTGTGCCCTACTTCCCCTTCAAGTGTCCCGTTTATTCCCTCTTCTGCTATAAGTATTCTGCCAGTAAGTGAAAGATTTTTTGCAAGAGTACGTAAAGAAGCTGCCAGTGCCTCTGGATTT
>DAIDID010000054.1 GCA_027459545.1 Candidatus Parcubacteria bacterium
TGCTCTTGGTGCTGATGCCTGCGCACATAGAGCAGCTCTTTCATCTGGACTCCATACTATAGCTATTCCAGGAGGAGGACTCTCTACTAAAGCAATTTGCCCTAAAAGCAATTTAGGCTTAGCTCAAAAAATACTCGATGCCGGAGGCGCACTTATTTCAGAGCATGAGCCAGAGTACATTGCGCGCCCGTATGATTTTCCATCTCGAAATAGAATTATGGTTGGCCTCGCAGATGCTGTTCTCATAATCGAAGCTGGTGCGAAATCAGGAACATTGATAACAGCAAGACTAGCTGTTGATTACAACAGGGAGCTTTTATGTATCCCGCACAGAATAGGTGATCCACACGGAGAGGGTGGACACACTTTTTTGAGACTTGGCGCAGAGTTAATTACTAGTCCTTTACATATTCTTGAAGCATTAAGAATTACTCCGACCGAGGAGTGCACCGTATCTTTTCTCAAAAAAGAATCCCTCTCTCCTGCTGAACAAAAAGTATATTCACTTCTAGAACATCCAAAAACTCGAGATGAGATTGTACGTGATAGCATGCTTACAATAAATGAAACACTTACAGTGCTCATGCGTCTCGAATTTAGTGAGCTAGTAAAAGAAGAATTCGGAGCATGGAGGCGCACATGACTTATAAAAAAACAAATCGCTTGACCATTATATATAAGGTAAGGTATGAGTAGTAAAATGACTGCGGCACTTAAAAAGAAACTACTTATCGTGGAGTCTCCTGCAAAGGCAAGGACTATTCAGCAATACCTTGGAAATGAATATGAAGTACTTGCTTCAGTCGGACACGTGCGTGATCTTCCTAAAAGCAATAAAGATGCGGTAGATATAGCACATGGATTTGTGCCTCGCTATGTAGTGTCTCCTGATAAACGCGAAGTCATAGAGAAAATTAAGCGTGCCTCTGAGCACGCAAGCGAAGTGTACTTAGCAACTGACCCTGATCGCGAAGGAGAGGCTATTGCCTGGCATATAAAGGAAGCTATTGGACTAACAAAGCCAAAGCGCGTTGTTTTTCATGAAATTACAAAAGCAGCAGTTGAAGAAGCACTTGCGCACCCTCGAATGATTGATGAGCACCTACGACATGCTCAAGAGGCGAGGCGCGTACTTGATCGTATCGTTGGCTATGATTTGTCGGGACTTATATGGAAAAAAGTTCGCTATGGACTTTCAGCTGGGAGAGTGCAATCGCCAGCACTTCGAATACTTGCTGAGCGAGAACGTGAAATAAAAGCATTTGTTCCTGAAACGTATTTTGTACTCGATGCGGAGTTTAAATCTGCAGACAGAGCTGGTTCCGTAAGAGTAGCCCAATTCCCTGCTGTTTGCTCGGAAAAACCCCCTAATACCAAAGAAGCTGAAAGAATCGTCACCATTGGACGCAATGCTCTTTGGAAAGTAGCAGAGGTGACCGAGCGATCTGAAGAGCGCAATCCTCGACCTCCCTTTACTACTTCTACACTTCAGCAAGTCGCTTCTACTCGGCTTGGATTTTCCCCATCTCGCACTATGCGAGCTGCACAAAAGCTCTACGAAGCTGGGCATATTACCTACATGCGAACAGATTCTCTAAGTCTTTCAGAAGATGCAGTTACAAAAATGCTCTCAGTTATTGAAAAGCAGTTCGGAAAAGAATATGTAGAAAGACGAGCATATAAAACTAAAAGCAAAAATGCTCAAGAAGCGCATGAAGCTGTTCGCCCTACTGATGTATCAAAAACGCAAGCTGGAGCAACACCTGATGAAACTCAACTTTATGAACTTATTCGTATACGAACGCTCGCCAGCCAAATGACATCGGCAAAAGCTCTTGCAACACGTGTTCGCGCGAAAGCATTTACTAAGGAAGGTACAGATGCGGAAATTCCACTCTTTAATGCGAATGGTTCACGCATCGTTTTCCCTGGATGGCTTGCACTAGATACCCGCGCACGAAGTGAAGATGTCGAACTTCCAAAACTTTCTGAGAATGAAAATCTCATACTTATTTCACTTGGCTCAACTGAAAAACAAACAGAGCCACCAAACCGATACACCGAAGCTGGCTTAATTAAAGAGCTTGAAAAAAGAGGTATCGGTCGCCCTTCTACTTATGCATCGATTATGAAAACAATTCAGGATCGGGGGTATGTTGAAAAGCAGGGTCGCACACTCACTCCAACAGCTACAGGAATGGTAGTTTCTGGATGGCTTGAAGAGCATTTTGCAACATACATTTCAGACAAGTTTACGGCAGAGATGGAAGACGAGCTTGATGAAATCGCACGAGGAGAGCGTGGATATGAAAAAACCATGCAGGACTTTTATGCACCATTTGAAAAAGCTGTTCAGTCAAAAGAGTCTCTACCAAAAGCAACATCTCTTGGACCAGTGCCTGAAGAGTTTACTTGCCCTGTGTGCGGTTCTCCAATGGAATTTAAATTAGGTAGAGGAGGAATTTTTATGAGCTGCACACGGTATCCTGACTGCATCGGCGCGCGTCAAGAAGACGGGCTTGAACTAAAGGCAGATGAGCCCTTAGGTATGGATCCTCAAACTGGTTTTCCTATCTATATACGAACGGGAAGATTTGGGCCGTATGTTGAAATGATTCTTCCTAGTGATACTTCGATTGAAACCACTGAAGATAAAAAAGCTTTCACGGAAGAAGCGCCTACGCTTACGAAGTCCGGCAAACCAAAAAAACGAGTTGCAAAGAAAAAAAGTACTAAGCCTGCTCTAAACGTGAAGCGAGCGAGCATCCCTACAGGAATGAGTATTTCATCTGTAACTCTTGAAGATGCTGTGAAATTTTTATCACTGCCACGCGAGCTCGGTATACATCCCACAACTGGCAAACCTGTAGCAGCTAATACAGGAAGATTTGGACCATATATACTACACGATGGCGAATTTCGCTCAATTAAAAAAGCAGACCCCTACACAATTACTTTAGAAGAAGCTCTTGGGATTTTAGCAACACCAAAGCAACCTCCACGAGGCGTTGAAATAGTGAAGGAAATAGGTAAGCATCCTAAAACAGGTAAAACGCTTGTCCTTTATAAATCAAAGCAAGGCTTATTTTTAAAGAAAGGAATGCGACGCATATATCTTCCAGAAGGCTCAGACCCAGACGAACTCACTCCACTTGAGGCTGCGAGCTATCTTTCCTAAAAGTGATAGAATTTCTTTGCATATGACCACTGTAAAGGAAATCCTTGATGCGATGCATGAATATAGCTCAGAAGACGAAGCACTTATTCGAAAAGCGTATGCTTTTGCTGAAAAAGCCCATGAAAATGTAAAGCGTTACTCAGGAGAGCCGTATTTCATACACCCTGCTGCAGTAGCAAAGCATCTCGCACAGCTCGGTATGGATACTCCAACAGTCGTAGCGGGACTTTTGCATGATTTGCTTGAGGATTCTGAGGTAAAAGAAGAAGAAATAATTCAGAAATTTGGCCCAGAGGTGTGC
>DAIDID010000055.1 GCA_027459545.1 Candidatus Parcubacteria bacterium
AAAGGCGAAACTTTTTCCAAAGTTTACCATTCCTTCCCCAAAAGTAATTTGGTCAGTTGTAAAAGATTCCGTTCCTCGCTCAATGGCGCTTGGTATGAGCTCAGCAACGACACTTGCACTCATAGCTATAGCAAGCCGGATTGGTACAGGGAGTATTTCTATATTTACACTTGCAAACAATCTCCAGTCTGTACCTTATAATCTCGTCGCAGCGTCTTACGCAACTGCAGCGTTTCCAGTGATGGCAGAGCACATAAGCAAAAAACGTTTTGAAGAGTATAAGTCAATTATTACTGCTACTATGCGACACGTGATTTTTTGGTCAGCAATACTTACTGTCTTTACCGTTGTACTGCGTGCGCATGTTGTGCGAATTATTTTAGGGTCTGGTGCATTTAATTGGGACGACACCCGTATTGCAGCTGCTGTTCTTGCATTACTTATGCTTGGATTACTCGCGCAAAGCGTAATTCTAATTGCATCGAGAGCTTTTTATGCAGCGCATAGGTCTTGGAATCCTCTTTTTGTACAATTTGGTGATGCGGGGGTCTCTGTGGGTGTTGCATTGCTTTCTTTAAGAGTGGCAGAACTTTATCCGGGATTTAGATATTTTGTTGAAGCGCTTTTCCGTGTATCTGATTTGCCAGGCACGGGGGTACTTTTTGTAGCTATTGGTGCAACAGTAGGACAGCTTGTGATGTGTGTGGTCGCGCTTTGCACGTTACGTGTGGTCGCTCCAGGAGTTGCGCAGGGGCTATCTCGTCCAATGTTTGAAGGCTTTGGTGCCTCGATACTAGGTGGGGCGGCTGCCTATAGCACTCTTGCACTTATGGGAAATCTCGCGCCGCTCACTTCGCTCGCGGCGGTCTTCACGCAAGCCTCTATAGCTGGTATCGTGGGTACAGTAGTTTCAGTGATGGTACTTATCCTTCTCAAAAATCAGGAATTTGCAGATCTATACGCATCAGTACGTAAATTAAGGAATTCAAAAGCACTATTGCCCTTTGGAACTGCTGTAGAGCACAATAATGACTAACACATCTTCATCTAAGGAAATTCGAAATTTTTCTATAATAGCTCATGTTGATCACGGAAAATCGACACTCGCCGATCGGCTTTTGGAATTTACTCATACTATAGAACCACGTCACATGAGGGATCAGGTGCTTGATCGTATGGATTTGGAGCGCGAACGTGGAATTACCATAAAGATGCAACCAGCTCGCATGATCTATAAAAGCACGCGAAATAATCAGGAAGTTGAATACATTTTAAATCTTATTGATACTCCAGGACACATAGACTTTGCGTACGAAGTATCGCGTGCACTATCAGCAGTTGAAGGAGTAATTCTACTTGTTGACTCTACTCAAGGCGTCCAAGCTCAAACACTTAGTGTTCTTGGAATGGCGAAAAAGGCAGGCTGCGCCATCATACCTGTAGTATCAAAAATAGACTCACCATATGCTCGTGTTGATGAAGTATCGCAAGAGCTTGCAGATCTCCTTAGTGTTTCGGTTTCAAGTGTTGTTGCGGTTTCTGGTAGAACCGGAGATGGGGTAGAGAAGTTGCTTGAAGCAATTATAGAGCGTGTGCCAGCACCAGCCAAGGTCGCGTTACCTATTGCTGAAACAGAATCCTCTGGCACAGAGCCGCGAGCGCTTATTTTTGACTTTTCATATTCAACACATCGAGGTGTTGCGGTGTATGCACGTATTTTTGATGGGGAACTTACAAAGGGAAGTGAATTAAAATTTGCCGCTACTAATAAAAAATTCACCGCGCTTGAAACGGGGATTTTTGCGCCGGACGAAACACCTGCTCAAAAGCTTTCTGCGGGTGAAATAGGGTATATTGTGACGGGTATAAAGGAAGCTGGAATTGTAGCAGTAGGAGATACTATAAGCGCTGCAAACGGTGCTTTGCCAGCTTTGGAGGGCTTTGAACGACCTCGTCCGGTCGTATGGACGTCTGTATATCCTGAAAGTCAAGACGATCTTGCCGATCTCCGTCAAGCTCTTGAAAGACTTCGACTCACAGACTCTTCACTTTCTTTTGAAGAAGAGTCTTCTGGTGTACTTGGAAGAGGATTTCGTTGTGGATTTCTCGGAATGCTTCATTTGGAAATAGTCACCGAACGCTTGCGAAGAGAATTCGACCTTGAGCTTATCGTTACAATTCCAACCATCGCGTACATTGTCACTACAAAGCTCGGCAAGCGAGAAACAATTTATACGCCCTCTCGATTTCCAGAGTACGGCGATATACAGGCAGTGGAAGAGCCTTGGGTAAAGGTAGTGCTCATTACTCCTCCAGACTCACTTTCAGGACTTATGCAGCTTTTACATGATCACGAAGCTACGGTTACAAGCACAGAGGGGTACCTTGATGGACGTATTGAGCTGATTTCTGAAATGCCACTTCGAGAACTAATGAGGGGCTTTTTTGACAGAGTAAAAAATGTTTCTTCAGGATATGCATCGCTTTCGTATGAGTTTCTCGACGAACGCCCTGCTGATGTAGTGCGTCTCGACATACTCGTAGCTGAAGAGCAGGTACCTGCATTTGCTCGAGTGGTGAGTCGTAGGCGAGTTGAAGCAGAAGGAGAGCGTATGGTTGAGAAACTCGCGGAGATTCTTCCTCGGCAGCTACAAGTAACAAAAATTCAAGCACAGGCACTTGGTCGAATTATTTCTTCAAAGACTCTTTCTGCACTTAGAAAAGATGTAACTGGCTATCTGTATGGGGGAGATGTAACACGCAGAATGAAGTTGCTAGAAAAGCAAAAGAAAGGAAAGAAGAAACGCGCGGAGTTTGGCAAACGTGTGGATATTCCGCAAGATGTGTTTATGAAGATGGTGCAGGAAAGCGAGCGGTAAGTGTGTGCCTTCCGAAGCAACGCAAATGCGCAGTAGGAGTATATAATGAGTAGTAATGGCTCTCAAAACTCGCAAAAAAGCGAAAAAATTTACTCCAAAGGAATATCTTCTTATCGGACTTCTTTCAATACTGCTTCTTTGGCTTATTTCTCTAAATGAAAGCATTTTTACGAAAGAGGAAATTGCACGAAAGGCTGTTACGGAAGCTCAAAAACAGCTCAGCGATTTAAAAACTAGAGAAAATACACTCCAGCAGAATATCAACGATCTTTCTACCGAGCGGGGACAAGAAGAAACCGTTCGTGAGACGTTTGGTGTTGCAAAGCCAGGAGAAGATGAAATTATCGTCATACCTCCAAATACTCCTACGACCACCCCCGCAAAGACTTTTTGGCAGAGGTGGTTTGGTTGGATTCCATTCTTTTAGCTAGCGAGGTTTTCCACTTGTGACTCAAAAACCTTAAAATGCTATACTAAATCAGCTTTAATTTTCTTTGTTGCTTATTCTCTGATGCTTAATATGTTTAGCTTTGCTGATCTTCAGTTACTGGTTGCTCCTCTTTAAAATAGTTGTGTTTTAAATATT
>DAIDID010000056.1 GCA_027459545.1 Candidatus Parcubacteria bacterium
GCAGGTGCAGCTATTTCGTGCGAAGTGGTTGTTTCTGCCGAGCTCAGTCCTGCCACAAATTCATCATAGTGTGGAAGGTCGCTTATACGAGAAATTCCTAAATGAGCAAGCGCATCAATTGTTGCAATATACCGAATGCGTCTTCGGTCAGAAGCATCTTCTGTACGCGCGACTAGTCCTCGCAGAGTCAGTGAGCGCAGCGCAGCGGCAGAATTAACTCCCCGAATCCAATCTATTTCACTTCGAGTTGCGCCTCCTTTATACAGAATAATTGCAAGAGACTCGAGACCTGCTTTTCCTAGGTCACGAGAAAGCTCACTTTCTCGAAATTTCTGAACAATACTAGCTGCAGCAGGAGTTGTTCGTATTTCAAGTTCTTCTTCAGTTTCAATAAGTGCCAATCCACTACTTTCGAGTTTTGTGCGCAGTTCAGAAATCGCCTCTTCAAGCTCTTCAAAAGTCTTTTCAAGTAGCGTCGCGAGCTGTTTTTTTAAAAGTGGTTCGCCTGATACGAAAAGAATCGATTCAAGAGCAGCTGCAGGAGATAGGGTTTTCGAGTCAATAGTACTCATTAAGAAGATAATACCATTAAAAAATACTAGCCGTAATTTGGAACAATTGATGCATTGTTTGATATTTTTATATCACCAAAACTCACGTGTTGGGTCGTTTCTACTACACCCTGCTTTACGAGTTCAAGCAACGCAAGAAATGAAACGATAACTTCTACTTTTTCTGCTTTGTTGCCAGTAAATTCTCTAAACGAAAAATTTAGAGCTTTTTGTACTTTTGTAGTAAGACGATCCATCATTTCTTCAATTGTAACTAACGGACGCACGCGTACTTCTGGAAGTTTTTCTTCTTTTTCATGAGTAGAAAGAGCAATCCGTAAAGCGTTTTCTAATGATTTAAGTGAAAGATCTCTACTTGGCGCGAATACAATTTCTGGTTCCCGCTCGCCTGCTGAAATCATTACCCGTGTACCAAAAATTCTTCCAAGTGCTTTTGCTGCTTCGCGCACGATTTCATATTGTTTTAAACGATCTTTAAGTTCTTCTATATCACCTTCTTCGTCTTCAGAAAGCTCTAACTCAGGAATCAGTGATTTTGATTTTATTAAAAGTAGTGTAGCAGCTACACCTATGAACTCCGCCGCATCTTCTATTGGAAAAGAAGCTTGACTTCTTATGTGTTCAATGTAGTCATCGGTTACCTGTGTAAGTGAAACTTCGCTCACGGAAAGTTTTCGTTTCTCTATAAGCTCTAAGACAAGCTCAAATGGACCCTCAAAAGCCGCAGTGCGGACTGTAAAATGCTTTGTAGAAGGATTTTTTGTGCTTTTAGTACTTAGGTATTCCATGACTCAATAAACGCCAGCAAAAGGCGTACAGGGGCTCCTGCAGCACCTTTTGCGAGCTCTTCGCCAGGTGCCGAGGTCATCCGAGGCGCAATGTCTAGATGTGCCCAAGGGCACTCCAAATCCTTAGCAAATTGCCACAAAAACATGCCCCCTTCGATAGTTCCACCATATTTTCCACCTGGAGCATTACTGGAGTTTGTAACATCAGCAAAGTCACCTTTTACGAGTGGTTCGTACTCGTCCCAAAGTGGAAGGCGCCAGAGGTAGTCACCGCTAGACTCTCCAAGTTTTTCAAGTTGCGCAGCAAGCATGTCATCACGCGTCAGCAAAGCTGACGCGTATAGTCCGAGAGCACTTAATGCTGCTCCTGTGAGTGTAGCTACATCTAGAACAACACTTGGAGAGAATTTTTTCGCGTAAGTAAGCGCATCTGCAAGTATGAGTCTGCCTTCTGCGTCAGTGTTCAGTACTTCAATAGTTTTCCCAGAGAGAGATTTTAAGACGTCACCAGGACGCGTAGCGTTATTGCCGGGCATGTTTTCAGCCGCTGGAATAAGCCCGATCACATTTTTTTTCACACGAAGTTTTGCTGCAAGCACAACAGCATGTATTACGGAAGCTGCGCCAGACATATCCATATGCATTTCGTAGATATGATTTGATGGTTTTAAATTAAGTCCTCCACTATCGAAGGTAATTCCCTTTCCTGCTAGCACAATTGGTTTATCATTTTTCTTTCCACCTTTGTACTCTATGATAGTAAATGTCGTTTCTTCAGAAGAGCCATTTCCGACTCCAAGAAGCGCACCCATTCCAAGTTTTTTAAGTTCAATCTCTCCTAGTATTTTTACAGATACGCTAGTAAGTAGTTTTCCGCTTTTGTCCGTCATTGCTTTTCGAGCAGATTGTGCAAGTTTGCGGGGAGTCATATCTCCTCCCGGTGTATTTGAGAGTTCTCTGCAGGCATTTACTTCTTGTCCTATAATTTGCCCTCGTAGTGCTGCTGCTTCAATTTCCTTGCTGGACTTTCCATACACAAGAATTTCTTCAACCAAGCTCCATCCTTCTTTTGGTTTCGTTTTGAAAGCAGTAAATTCAAAGTTCGCCATTTCAAAATTTTGTACAGCTTTTGATAAAAGTTCTTCAGTAGAAAGCTGAAGCTGTTTACCTGTTTCAAAAATTTGATCTAGCTCGATTATAATTTTTTTAGCACGATATTGCTTAGCTGCTTGTACAACCGCGCGGCAAAGAATTATGAACTTTCGTAAGTTTAGATCTGAGAATTTTCCAGCACCGATTTCAAATATGTCTACATAAGAGTTTTTTTTATCTTTTTCGCTATGTACCTCGCGTATGATTCTTTTTGTACCTTTGTCATCCTCCGTAACTCGTACGCGCACGTACCCAGCTGGAGCTGTGCTAATTGGTTTATTGGAAAAAGTAATTTTCATAGCAAAATTAACCCTTTTTTGAAATATTGATTCCTAGCTCTATTAATTGTTTCGGACTTACTGTTGAAGGAGCATTCATCATCAAGTCTTTTCCTTCACCTGTTTTTGGGAATGCAATAACTTCTCGAATATTTGGTTGATTTTCAAGAAGCATTACCACTCGGTCAATGCCAGGTGCAAATCCACCATGCGGTGGCGTACCATACTTAAACGCTTCTAGCATGTGGCCAAATCGCAATTTCTGATCCTCCTTACTGATTCCAAGCAAGTCAAATACTTGTGCCTGTTCATCTGCTTTGTGAATTCGAATTGATCCAGATGAAAGCTCAAAACCATTTAATACAAGGTCATACGAATTTGCTCGAATACTTAGTAAATCTTCCCCTTTCATAAATTTTTCTTTGTCTTCTGGTTTGACCGAGCAGAATGGGTGATGTGCAGCTTGTAGTGAGCCGTCACTACTTTTTTCGAACATAGGGAAATCTACAATCCATGCAAAAGCAAGTTCATTTGCGTCATCTTTATTTTCACGAAGATCAGGCTTGTCATTTCCATATTTTTCCATTGACTCGTCATAGGTGAGG
>DAIDID010000057.1 GCA_027459545.1 Candidatus Parcubacteria bacterium
GAATAATAAAGCTCCACCAAGAATACCAGCTACACCCATCATGTGGAAAGGATTTAATGTCCAGTTATGGAATCCTTGTAAGAATAAAAGGAAACGGAAAATAGCTGCAACACCAAAACTTGGTGCAAAGAACCAACTAGCTTGTCCTAGTGGATATAGTAAAAATACAGATACGAAAATTGCAATAGGACCTGAGAAAGCAAGTGCGTTATATGGACGAATTCCTACAAGTCGTGCAATTTCAAATTGACGTAAACAGAATCCAATTAGACCAAATGCACCATGTAAAGCAATAAATGTCCATAAACCACCAATTTTAAACCATAAAGTTAAATTTCCTTGTGCTTCTGGACCCCAAAGAAGTAAAAGAGAATGACCCATACTATTTGCAGGAGATGATACTGCAACAGTTAAGAAATTGCATCCTTCTAAGAAAGAGCTTGCTAAACCATGTGTATACCAAGAAGTTACGAATGTAATTCCAGTTAACCATCCTCCAAGTGCTAAGTATGCGCACGGGAATAAAAGTAATCCAGACCATCCTACAAAAACGAAACGATCACGTTTTAACCAATCATCTACAAGACCAAATAGTCCTTGTTTTTCCGATTGACCTTTTCCAATTGTAATTGCCATTTTTTATAAAAATATCTTTTTTTAGTACTAGCTGTCTTGTCAGTCGACTTTTTGATTGAATTTCGTAATTATTTATATGATGGATTTTCTCTTATTGAAATTCTAGTTTTTTATGTAGACACTAAATTTTTGATAATTTTTATCAAATTCTCTTTTGCAATAATTACTTGTTCCTCAACCTGTCTTTAATAAATGTAAATAATGATTCTTTTTTCTAAAAAAAAAGATTTTTATAAAAAAATATTTCACTATCTATTATACATCAAATTTTATTCAAGTATTTTTCATGTTTAATCTTTAATTTTTTTTATTTCAATGAATTAAAGGCTTAACAAAATTTTTTGTGATATTTTTTTTTTGACTTGACAGAAGATTATTAATATGACTATAATATGATTTGTTTGTAAATAAGTTGATTTCTACTTTTCATAGTAAAACAACAAACGAAAGAATTATACAGGATAAAAAGAAACAAAGTGTTTCTATATTTTTAAGAGTTTGATCCTAGCTCAGGATGAACGCTAGCGGTATGCTTAACACATGCAAGTCGTACGGAAAAGAAATTTTTAGTGGCGAACGGGTGAGTAACACGTGAGAATCTGCCTTTAGGAAGAGGATAACCTATAGAAATATATGCTAAAACTCTATATGCCGTTTGGTGAAAAAAGTAATTTGCCTAAAGAGGAGCTCGCGTCTGATTAGCTAGTTGGTGGGGTAATGGCCTACCAAGGCGACGATCAGTAGCTGGTCTGAGAGGACGATCAGCCACACTGGAACTGAGACACGGTCCAGACTCCTACGGGAGGCAGCAGTGAGGAATTTTCTGCAATGGACGAAAGTCTGACAGAGCAATACCGCGTGAGGGATGAAGGCCTACGGGTTGTAAACCTCTTTTCTCAAGGAGGAAGATCTGACGTTACTTGAGGAATAAGCATCGGCTAACCCTGTGCCAGCAGCCGCGGTAATACAGGGGATGCAAGTGTTATCCGGAATTATTGGGCGTAAAGCGTCTGCAGGTGGACAAATAAGTCCTTTGTTAAATCTCTGAGCTTAACTCGGAATCTGCAAAAGAAACTATTTGTCTTGAGTATGGTAGAGGTAAGGGGAATTTCCAGTGGAGCGGTGAAATGCGTAGATATTGGAAAGAACACCGATAGCGAAGGCACCTTACTGGGCCAGTACTGACACTCAGAGACGAAAGCTAGGGGAGCAAACGGGATTAGATACCCCGGTAGTCCTAGCTGTAAACGATGGATACTAGATGTTGTGTACTTTGTATGCAGTGTCGTAGCTAACGCGTTAAGTATCCCGCCTGGGAAGTATGCTCGCAAGAGTGAAACTCAAAGGAATTGACGGGGGCCCGCACAAGCGGTGGAGCATGTGGTTTAATTCGATGCAACACGAAGAACCTTACCAGGACTTGACATGAAGAGAAGTTTTCCCAAAAGAAAATGTGCCACGGCCTCTTACACAGGTGGTGCATGGCTGTCGTCAGCTCGTGTCGTGAGATGTTGGGTTAAGTCCCGCAACGAGCGCAACCCTTGTTTCTAGTTGATTTCTCTAGAAAGACTGCCGATTATAAATCGGAGGAAGGTGAGGATGACGTCAAGTCATCATGCCCCTTACGTCCTGGGCTACACACGTGCTACAATGGGGATGACAAAAAGTTGCAAATTTGTGAAAATGAGCCAATCTTGAAACATTCCCTTAGTTCAGATTGTAGGCTGCAACTCGCCTACATGAAGGTGGAATCGCTAGTAATCGCAGGTCAGCTATACTGCGGTGAATCCGTTCCCGGGCCTTGTACACACCGCCCGTCACACCATGGGAGCTGGTTATACCCGAAGCTATTATCCTAACCTTTGGAGGGAAATATCGAAGGTAGAATTGGTGACTGGGGTGAAGTCGTAACAAGGTAGCCGTACTGGAAGGTGCGGCTGGATTACCTCCTAAAAATCGAAAAGTAGAGAAAAAAGAGGGCTATTAGCTCAGTTGGTTAGAGTGCACCCCTGATAAGGGTGAGGTCCCAGGTTCAAATCTTGGATGGCCCAAATCTTATTCTTTTTCAAAAAAGATAAATAAGAGTATATGGGGGTATAGCTCAGTTGGTAGAGCGCTGCCTTTGCAAGGCAGATGTCAGCGGTTCGAGTCCGCTTACCTCCATTGAAACAGATACAAAATGCTTAAGAAATTAAGGGCTTGCGAAGGATCCCTTGGTATCCAGAAGCGATGAAGGACGTGGCTACCGGCGAAACGCTTCGGGGAGCTGGAAGTAAGCTGTGATCCGGAGGTCTCCGAATGAGGAAACTCTATAATCTTCTTACTGAATCTATAAGTAAAGAAAGAGCAAACCTAGGGAATTGAAACATCTTAGTACCTAGAGGAAAAGAAAGTAAAAACGATTCCCTAAGTAGCGGCGAGCGAAACGGGAACAGCCTAAACTTAATTTTAAGGGTAGAGGGACAATTATAAATGATTAAATGTGACAATTAGACGAATTTAGTTGGAATGCTAAACCAAAGAGAGTGATAGTCTCGTAGTCGAAAATTGAAACAATCAAATTGAATCCCAAGTAGCATGGAGCACGTGAAATTCCGTGTGAATCAGCGAGGACCACCTCGTAAGGCTAAATATTCCTGAATGACCGATAGTGAAA
>DAIDID010000058.1 GCA_027459545.1 Candidatus Parcubacteria bacterium
CTTTCCTAGTCCAGAATATGTTGATACACAAATTAATCCTTCCATGCTAACTAAACGAATCCAATAATTATGAAAACTACAAAGGATACAGCTAATATAAGGGAAATTACAGAAGCTCTTGACTTATCAGAACTGCCAACTAAAGAGCAAGAAGAAATTTTAGTAGACATTAATGATCTAGTGGTTAAGGGTACAATTATTCGCATTCTCGAGAGAATGGATGAAAAAAATAAGAACGATTTCGCTGAATTTTTAAACACTAATCCATCTGGAGAGGAAATTGCAAATTTTATTGATGCACATGTAAGTAATGCGGATGACATTGTTCAGGAAACAATTACTGATTTTGCAAGCGACATACTGGCAGTTACAAAAAAATAAAGCTATAGTAAACACGTATGAATAAGTCATCAACAGTCACTAGCACAGGAATAGCAGTTGCATTAGCAGTAATTATTGCAGGGGCACTTTTGTATTTTGGACAAAAATATTTTGCTCAAAGTGCTGCTTCTACAGCTGCAACCTCAACATCAGCTAGCGTGACTGCGACCGCAAATTCACAAACATCATCAACAACTAATTCAACATCTATGAACGATCAAACGCAATTATCAGACATTCCAGCAAATCCAACTCAGCTTATGGTGAAAGATGAAGTTATAGGAACTGGTGCAGAAGCAAAAGCCGGAGATACTGTAACAGTAAACTATGTAGGAATGCTAACAAACGGCACAGTGTTTGATGCTTCAGCAAATCACGGCACAACAGGGTTTACTTTTCACTTAGGAGCAGGACAGGTGATAAAAGGCTGGGATGAAGGTGTCGCAGGTATGAAAGTTGGCGGAAAGCGAGAGCTCGTAATTCCTGCATCTCTCGGCTATGGAAATCAAGCAGTTGGACCAATTCCCGCAAATTCTACTTTGGTATTTCAGATTGAGTTGCTAAACATTCAAGCAGGAAGTTAGTTTTTATTAAGAAAAGAAGATGGGCCGCCAATGACTTTGTCATTAGCGGCCCATAAATTTTACTCCGGAACATCAGGATCCGGTTCGTAAGGCGACGCGCGATTCATTCCCGGAGGAAGAGGCACGCCGCTTACCCTTTTAACATAGGCCGGCAACTCCTTTGAGGAGTTTTTTGTGCGCACGCTGGAGTAGTAAACATGCATTCCGGCCATTCCGGGTGCTGTCAGGGGGTCATGTATGTCCCCGTTGACGCAGTTTCCAACGTAGTTAGCAACTGCACCAGACTTTATTTTGGCGCCATTTGCAGCGCCTTGTACGCCGACAGCGAAACCATTGAAGGCACCGATGGCAAGCGCGAAGTGTGGGACGGCGTGAGCTCCTAAAGCAGCAACTTCTGCTTTGGATCCTACCACTCCTCCCACAAAGCCCGCACCAGCATCAACGACACTGTTGGTGAGCATTGCCTCACCAAGTGACGTCATTTGCTGATGTGTATCTTTTAGACACGCACTTGCGTGCTTTACCACGACCCTGTACTGGTATGTGGTCATTGGGCCGTAGTCTGGGTTCTTGTGAACCATAACCATGGCCATGGGGTCACTCCCAAGGCCATTTAAATTGCCGCAGGCGGTAGTCGACAGAGCTGCTGCAGTGAGAGCCGCAGCACTAGCTACGCGAAAAATTTTTTTCACAACTATCTCCTTTTTTGCTGCTTTTTGCAGCGTTGATGAATTGAGTCGAGGAACAAATCGGTCTTTATCGATAGACCCCGCACCTCTTATCATCTTATATCACAATGCATTAGTTATGTCAAGTTTTTAATCTTTTTCTAGTAGTACGCACTTGCCGGATTCTAAAGAGCTAGTAAGTTAAATAAATGACTAAAGCTCTTAGTTTTAAAATACATGCTCGTGCTGCTAGTGAAAATCCTAAAAGCAATGCGAGAGCGGGAACTATTACTACGCTACACGGAGCGATTGAGACGCCAGCTTTTGTGCCCGTAGGGACAAAAGCTGGCGTCAAAGGAATATTGCCAGAACAGCTCACAGAACTTGGTGCACAAGTTGTGCTTGCAAACACATACCACTTATATCTCCAGCCAGGTGAAGAAGTTGTGAAGCAAGCAGGAGGTCTTGCAAGGTTTATGAATTGGAGGCTTAAAAAAACTCCTCAATATGATTCTCTCGATTTTCCTGCTGCGCCAAACCCAAATCTACGAGAACATATTGAGGAGCCTTCTATACAGTACAGGCCTACAATGACCGATTCAGGTGGGTTTCAGGTATTTTCGCTTGGTGCAGCGTTTGGAAAAACAATTACAAAAATCGCAAAAGGCGACGAGCTTGTGCGTACAGAAGCCGAGCAGGAAGAAGCTCGGAAAGCACAAATGCAAACTGCTTCAGTATATGATGAAAGTGTTGCAAGCCAGCATGGTCAGCTTGCAATAGTCGACGACGAAGGCGTTACATTTACTTCGCATCTTGATGGTTCACTTCATCGTTTTACGCCAGAGCGTTCAGTTGAAATTCAACACGCTCTAGGCGCGGATATGTTTTTTGCATTTGATGAATGTACGTCACCTATTGAGCCATATGACTACCAACGCGAAGCTATGGAGCGCACTCACCGCTGGGCAAAGCGTTCACTTATAGCACATCGACAAAATATTTACGCAAATAAAAATCAATCTATTTTCGGAATAATTCAAGGAGGTCGCTACGAAGATCTGCGAAGTGAAAGTGCGAAAGAAATAGCACGAATGGACTTTGACGGCTTTGGAATCGGTGGGTCTTTTAGTAAGGAAGATATGCAGGGATCGCTTGAAGCCGCAGTGAAGGAACTGCCAGAAGAAAAGCCGCGACACTTTCTTGGTATAGGTGAACCAGGAGATATTCTTACTGGAATTCAGCAAGGAATGGATTTATTTGATTGCGTAGCTGCTACACGACTTGGACGTCACGGTACTATTTACACAAAGTCTGGCCCTCTAAATTTAACCAATGAAAAGTTTAAAAATGATTTTTCACCGCTTGATCCCGAAGCAATTGTACCTGGAACGGAAGGCTTTACTAAAGCATACGTATCGCATCTTTTACGAGCAAATGAAATTCTTGGTCAGATGATTGCATCAATGCACAATGTTGGTTTTATCATTCAGCTAGTTGATGGTGCACGAGAAGCAATTATGCAAGGGAATTTTCAAGCGTACCATGAAAATTTTCTGCAAACGTATTATTAAAAAAATGAGCAGCAAAAGCTGCTCAAAAAAATTCAGAAAAAAATC
>DAIDID010000059.1:0-2736 GCA_027459545.1 Candidatus Parcubacteria bacterium
TTTTTATGCTGCAACTTTCACTCGCAGAGGCGCGCCGCTTCGCGGCGCGCGAAAAAGCACTCCCTGTTACCGTTGATCGTGCAGCACTTGCTGACTTTATAAAATCATTTCCTTTTCCACCAACAGATGCTCAGAAAAAAGCAATCGATGAAGTAATAACTGATTTTGAAAAAGTGCATCCTATGCGAAGACTTCTTGAGGGTGATGTCGGTAGCGGAAAAACCGCCGTCGCTGCCGCGACGGCGTATCTCGTAGCGACTTCTCGCCCTCCAGCTGGAATAGTAGGTGAAAATGGCACAGCAAAATGGAAACACGACGCAGAAGGTAAGGCCGTACTTCGTCAAGGAGGTACGCTACAAGTCGCTTACATGTGTCCTACTGAAATTCTTGCAAAACAGCACTTCGCTACCTTTGTTTCATATTTCAAAGATCATCCCATCCAAATTGGACTTATTACAGGAAGCGAATGTCGGAAATTCCCTTCTAAAATCAATCGTGAACTCTCAACAAAAATTTCTCGAGCGCAGTTTAGAAAATGGGTTGCAAACGGTGAAATACCTATTGTCATCGGTACCCATGCACTCATCCAAAAATCTCTTGAATTTAAAACCCTTGCGTATGCAATAATTGACGAGCAGCACCGCTTTGGGAAAGTGGCGCGACACACACTCGCACAAAAAAGTGGACTTAGTCCGCATCTGCTCTCAATGACGGCGACTCCTATTCCTCGCACGCTTGCACTCACTATCTATGGTGATCTTGATCTTTCGCTTCTCGACCAAATGCCTGTCGGTCGCAAGCCTATACTCACAGAAATTCTCGGACCTGAAAAACGCGAACTCGCATATGCAAGAGTTCGCGAAGAACTAGCAGCAGGACGTCAGGCATACGTAATATGCCCGCGTATCGATGAGCCCGATCCAAATCAAGAGCTTGCAATCCAAGCAAAATCCGTAAAAGCAGAAGCAACGCGTTTAAAAAATGAAGTTTTTCAAAACGCTACTATCGGAATACTTCATAGCAAAATGACTCCCTCAGAAAAAGAAGAGTCTATGCGCGCATTTGAAACAGGCGAGACTCAAATTCTCGTTGCTACTTCGGTCGTTGAAGTTGGTGTAAATGTGCCAAACGCAACAGTCATTTTAATAGAAGGAGCAGAACGCTTTGGACTCTCACAATTACACCAGCTTCGTGGTCGTGTTATTCGCTCAAATCACCAAGCATATTGCTTCGTTCTCCCAGAAAAAGTAGGAGAAACAACTAAAAATCGACTCAAGGCACTCGCAACTGCGAAAAATGGCTTTGAGCTAGCTGAAGCCGACCTTGTGAATCGTGGCGCTGGGCAATTTTATGGTTCGCGCCAATGGGGTATTTCAGACATTACAATGGAAGCAATTAAAAATATAAAACTTGTGGAGGCCGCGCGGACGGAGGCCGCGCGGCTTATGCGTGAAGACCCGACACTTGACGCACATCCTCTTCTCAAAACCCTCCTCGCTCGCAAAAACGAAAAAATCCACATTGAGTAGTTCAAAATCTATCGTTTTATTTACACACTTCCCTAATCACGCTATCGTACGTACACATGTCGCTCGAAAAACTGAAAAAAGTTGGGAAAATTGTATGGGATGTTCTCGTTCATATCTTTGCTGCTATTGGTTTCGTACTCGTTATCGCATACTTTGCAGTACGGTTTGGCCTTACAGATGTAAGTGGAATTATTGATCAGCAACGCGCAGGGTTTCTAGAAAATGCCACCAGCACCACGGCGGCAAATCTTGCTCCAGAGTACCCAAATGGCACACCTTGGCAAAATACTGAAGAATGGCAAGTGCTTTCTGAAGCTATTACCAAAGATGCTCCCGTAATTACACAGGCGGCCGCAGCGTCTGGAGTACCACCACGACTTATTGTATCGAGCTTGGTCGTAGAGCAACTTCGACTATTTTTCACCGAGCGAGCTTTCTATAAACAATTCTTCGCACCTCTTCAAGTACTTGGTGCGCAAACACAGTTTTCTCTTGGAGTGATGGGAATGAAAGACAACACCGCTGCAGAAGTAGAGGCAAATCTTCAAAATCCCACCTCGCCTTTTTATCCTGGCCCGCAGTACGCGCACTTGCTCGACTATACAAGCACTTCAACTACAGCATCATCATCGGACATCACGAGTCTGCGCTATGCACGACTTACCAGCCAGACGAACCACTACTACAGCTATCTCTACGCAGGTCTTTATTTCAAAGAAATTGAAACACAGTGGCAACATGCTGGCTTCCCAATTACAAATCGCCCTGACATTCTCTCTACTCTTTACAACATCGGCTTCGAGCGCTCTATACCAAACGCTTCCCCGCAAGTTGGCGGTGCAGCAATTGCCATAAACGGCGTCACCTACAGTTTTGGTGGTCTAGCAAATCAATTCTACACGTCAAATCTCCTCATAAATCTCTTTCCACAATAAAAATGTGCACGCGGCAGGACTCGAACCTGCGACCAGTCGTGTATAAGACGACCGCTCTACCAACTGAGCTACGCGTGCCTACTTATAAAATCACGTTGTGTGACTATCGGCAAATTTTTCACGAAGACAATCAAGACCTGCGAGTACTTGTACAGAGATATTTTTATTGATAAATATGACATTACAAGTCCCGTGAATGAACTTTTGTACATATGATATGTCAGTTCTTTTTGATTCTTTTATGTAAGGTTTTCTAAAGGACGTGAGTGGCA
>DAIDID010000059.1:2746-2988 GCA_027459545.1 Candidatus Parcubacteria bacterium
TTTCTTCTTCAATATTCATATCTGAATAGAGATTGACTCGTACTCTTAGTTGATTTTTAGATACTCCAAATAATTCTAACCATCTAATAAAGCAAACAAGTACTGAGGGATCGGTATTTGAAACAGAGATAGTTCCATTTTCAGTTTTAGTTCCTTCTCCCCAATATAAGAAAAGTCCTGCAATAAAAAGATCCCTATTAGTTAAATCTCCAATTTCTTTTTTAACTTCTTGTCTCACTTTT
>DAIDID010000060.1 GCA_027459545.1 Candidatus Parcubacteria bacterium
AGTACTACGAGCGCGAGTCCTGAAAAAAGAACCAGCACCATACCATACGTGAGACCATGGTATATATGGCGCAAATATTTTCGCTCATGATGATCTATTACTCCATCAGAAGCAGCTGTTGTATAAAAAATTTCTGCAAACGTTACTGAGGCAACACCAATAAGTGAACCGATAGTATCAAGTGTAATAAAAAAATTAAGTAGAAATTCGGAAATCATACTTTAACGTAAGAGTTCGGCAAGTTCAGTGCGGTACTTTTTCATTACCTCCATAGAGGCCTTCATCTGAGGCTCACCTCCTTTTTTTACTCGACGATCAATTTCCTCGCTTATTTTTTTCATGAGCTCAGGATTTTTTTTGAAAAGCATAGCGATTTGCTCGCGCTGTTCTTCAGGCACGTCTTTCATTTTCCACTTAAGCACCTGATTTATAAAAAAGTCTTGTACTGCCATGTGCTTAGTATACTATGGAAAATTTATTCTGCACAAAACGATAGTAGTGAGACTTCAAGATATATAGGCATTAGCTGCATCTTGTAACTGGACTTCCATTAAGTTCACCTCCATACACAGTATAGGTGTTCTCAAGTACTGTACATCCTGGCGCATCTTCCCGTATAATTGGATTGCTTACATCATTTGACGATCCTACTTCTTCTCCATTATGGGCCCAAATAAAATACCCAGTTCCAGCTGAATTTGAAAAGTATGTGTAGCACACCCATCCAGAATTTGAATTTACTAAAGGATCTCCTGGAAGTGTCGAAATATAAGTAGGTGCCAAATTTGGAATCCAAGCAGTAGGGCCTGTGTATCCAGAAGAACTTTGCCAACCAGCAGCTGAAACTTTAGACGCTGGACAATTTGCTTCTGCTCTAGGGATTCCACTACCTATTGGGTACACCCCATTATGATCATTTGCATAGGCTTCTAGTGCAGTTTGTAGTTGTGACAAATCTTCTTCTCTTCTTGCGTCTCTACTTTTTTCTTCGGCGGTATTTACGGCAGCAAGAACAATAGAAGAAAGTACTCCTATAATTGCTATTACTACTAGTAGCTCAATAAGCGTAAATCCCTTTGGATTAAAAAGTACTATTTTACTTTGCATATGGATTTGCTATAGCGCGCGTGTCGCCAGTTGAGTGGGGAGGTTTGCTTCCTCCAAGTGTTGAAAAGAAAATTATACTTGCTATTAAAAAGGCTACGATTGCCACCACTAAAAGTATGACCTCTGCTTCTTTTAGACTTCTTGCTAGCTTTACCTTTACGAGCCACGCAAGAATTCCTTTGGAAGGTATCTGCTCAAAAGATCCAGTTTGAGCGAGATCGTTATTTTCTTCAAATACTACGCCATTGTCCATTGGCTAAATTTTACCTCACTAGTGGCTATTTCAAAACGACTTACACTTCTTTACAGAATGACCGTCGCTTGATTGCTTGATACTTCAGCGATTCCGTCAGCTGGAATGGTAAGATTTTTTCGTTCCCCATCTGCGGTAACTATGGTAATTTTTCCTTCATTAAGCGGAGATACAAATGCTTCGTGGTTTGCGAGTACAGTAAATGCTCCCTCTACACCTGGAAGCTCAACTGAGACAGCTTCTTCATCGAAGATATTTTGACCTATCTGAGTTATTGTAAGGTGAAATGTTTTTGGCATAATTTTGTCTAATTTTCAGAAGGGTTTGGTACTGACTATATAACTTCGTCAATAGTTCCTTTCATATAAAACGCTTGCTCATTTTTTTCATCGTGTTTGCCATCTACTATTTCTCCAAAGCCACGCACGGTCTCCTCACGAGTTACATAGGCACCTTTTGTACCAGTGAAAGGTTCTGCAACAGAAAATGGTTGAGAAAGGAATCGTTGTAGCTTTCGAGCACGATAAACAACAGTCTTGTCTTCATCTGAAAGTTCCTCAATTCCAAGAATTGCAATAATGTCTTGCAAATCCTTATATCGTTGAAGCACCTGCTTTACTTTATTTGCAACTCGATAATGCTCTTCTCCGACAACTGCTACCGTAAGAGCTGTTGAGGAAGATTCAAGAGGATCAATCGCAGGATAAATTCCAAGGGACGCAAGTTGTCGAGAAAGCACTACCGTACCATCAAGGTGAGCATATGTAGTAGCCGGCGCAGGATCGGTAAAGTCATCTGCTGGTACATACACAGCCTGCACAGAAGTAATTGATCCATTCTTAGTAGAAGTAATTCGCTCCTGCAGTTTTCCCATTTCCTCTGCAAGAGTCGGCTGATAACCCACAGCGGAAGGCACTCGACCAAGAAGCGATGACACCTCAGATCCTGCCTGAATAAAGCGGAAAATATTATCCATAAAGAAAAGCACATCTTTGCCCGACTCATCTCGGAAGTATTCTGCCTGCGTGAGTCCAGTAAGAGCAACACGGGCACGAGCACCAGGTACTTCATTCATTTGCCCGAAAACAAGCGCTGTTTTGTCGAGCACTCCGGAGTCTTCCATTTCGTGATACAAATCATTTCCCTCGCGAACTCGTTCACCAACTCCTGCAAAAACTGAGTACCCTCCGTGATTGCTTGCAACATTATGGATAAGTTCCTGAATAGTAACCGTCTTCCCCACACCAGCTCCTCCGAAAAGTCCGACCTTTCCACCTTTTATAAATGGCACAATAAGGTCAATTGCCTTTATGCCCGTTTCAAAAATTTCTGCCTTAGTGGTTTGCTCATCAAACGCTGGTGGCATTCTGTGAATAGGTAAACGAGGCTCGCTCGCAGGAATTTCACCTTTGCCATCCATAGGCTCACCTAAAACATTGAAAAGTCTCCCCAAAGAAGCATTCCCAACTGGAACAGAAATGGCAGCTCCAGTAGCGAGTGCTGTTTCTCCACGGGAAAGCCCAGCAGTCTCACTCATAGAAATGCAGCGTACTCGA
>DAIDID010000061.1 GCA_027459545.1 Candidatus Parcubacteria bacterium
TAGGACAAGAGCAATCTACACTGCTAGTTGCAAAGTCCATTCTTCCGTCAATTAATGTAAACGATGGGTCTATTGAGTATGTGGATTTACGTTTTCCAGGAAAAGCATACTATAAAGCACGTAATTCTGTATGAGTTTTTGGCAAACACTACATAAGCCTTTTTTCGTAATGGCGCCGATGGCGGATGTTACTGACCCTGCATATAGAAAACTCATAGCTACTGTTGGAAAGCCGGACGTTACGTGGACGGAGTTTGTTTCTGCAGATGGTCTGTATCACACACGGGAAATTAAAAAAATGAAAGATGAAGAAAATCCTTTGATGCGAGATTTGCAATTTTCAGAAATTGAGCGGCCAATAGTGGCACAGCTTTTTTCAAGCAAGCCAGAAATGATGGACTATGCATCAAAGCTATGCGCCGAGTTAGGATTTGATGGTATTGATATAAACATGGGCTGTCCAGATAAATCAATTGAAAAGCAAGGCTGTGGCGCAGCAATGATTAAAAATCCCGAGATCGCCATAAAAATAGTAGAAGCTGCACGTAGTGCAGGAATTCCAGTCTCTGTAAAAACTCGAATTGGGTATAATACTGAAGCAATTGATGAATGGATCGGAATGCTACTTGCCTTACGTCTTCCCGCACTTACGGTACACCTACGAATCCGCAAAGAAATGTCAAAAGTGGCAGCACATTGGGATGTGATGCCGCGCATAGTGAAGCTCAGAGACGAAATTAGCCCTGAAACGCGTATCATAGGAAATGGTGATGTGAAAAGTGTGGAGGAAGGGCGCCAAAAAGCGGAGCTTTTTGGCGCAGATGGCATCATGCTTGGACGAGCGATATTTGGGAATCCCTACATATTTGAGGTTCTTTCCCGAGGATCTGACTCTCAGGAACATACTCGAAGTACAGAATATCGTCTGAAGGCGCTCGCTTCGCTCGCGCACTCTTTCGATGAGCTCAAGCCTGCAAAATCATTCCATATTTTTAAAAAGCATATAAAAGCCTTTGTGACTGGTTTTGATGGTGCAACAGAGCTTCGTCTGAGGCTCATGTCTTGCGAAAATAGTAACCAAATTGCTAAGGAACTAGCTGATTTCATATAACATATGCACTTTAGTATTTTCTGAGTTCACGTCTTATACTACACATATGTCTGCCGACTCCTCGCTATCGCACCAGTCTCTATACAGGACATATCGACCAACAACCTTTGCTGAGGTAGTTGGTCAAGATCAAATTACTCACTCTCTTGCTGAGCAAATTGCTTCAAAAAAACTAAATCACGCGTATCTCTTTGCAGGATCGCGAGGACTTGGAAAGACATCCATCGCGCGGATTTTTGCTCGGGAATTAGGTTGTACCGAGCGAGATCTCTATGAAATAGACGCAGCTTCCAATAACAGCGTAGATGACATCCGCGCACTTTCTGAAAATGTCTACACCCTTCCCTATGAATCTCCTTATAAAGTCTACATTTTGGATGAAGCACACATGCTTTCAAAAGGTGCGTGGAATGCATTTTTAAAAACACTTGAAGAACCACCTACGTATGTAATTTTCATACTCGCCACAACTGAACTCTCGAAAGTTCCAGAGACAGTGCAATCGCGTTGCCAAGTATTTGAATTTAAAAAGCCATCTCGTGCTGTTCTTGCTAACATAATTACAGAGATTGCAGAAAAGGAGTCACGGACTCTTGATAATGGTGTGGCAGACCTTATTGCGCTTCTTGGTGATGGTTCGTATCGCGATGCGCTTTCAGTGCTTGGTAAGGTGCTAGTAAGTGGAGCACAAAAGAAAATTTCGCTAGAGGATGCTGAAAAAGTCACTGGCGCTCCAAAGCATGCCTTAGTGGAAGATTTTGTAGAAGCGCTCGCGAATGGGGATTCAGATAAGGCATTACGTGTTCTCCGCAAAACAGAGCTCGAAGGCGTCGATATGAATTTATACCTTTCGCTCGTTTTAGAGTTAGTTCGTACAGTGTTGCTTGTGCGTTTTGCACCTGAGCTCCAGAAAGAAATTGCGCAAGAGCTTGGAGCGGATTCATATGCTGAGATTGAAAAACTCGCAACGGCCTCAGACTCAAAACTCACACACTCTACCCTGAGTCTTCTCTTAAGTGCTGTAGAGCAAATGCGTTTTTCTCCAAGTCCTTCACTTCCACTTGAATTGGTGGTGCTTAAATTAGAAGAGTCAAAGTAGCTACATTCATACAAAAGAAAAAACTTGTCCACAAGGCCACAAAGCATTACAGTGAGAAGATTGGGAGATCGTCTAATGGTAGGACAGCGGCCTTTGAAGCCGTGAATCTAGGTTCGATCCCTAGTCTCCCAGCCAGTTGGGCACAGGACGTAGCCGTGACATCGGCGGCGGCCATGCCCGCGTAGTGCGAGACCAGGAATCCAGCCTAGAAGCTACGCAGCTTCCGACCAGTCGCCCTCACGCTCCTCAAACTCCTCGGGGAGGCCAATGAGCTCGTAGAGGAACGCCTCGAACTCTTCGAGCGCGTCGAAGAATCGATCGCGACCCTCGTTCAGCTCGTCCAGAGCCTCGACGAAATCCCGGTACGCCAGGACCTGGGTGGTCCGCTCCATCGACTTCTGGAGGAGATCCACCTCGGCAGGAGCTTGGTGCATGGGCCGTGGGGCACGCCTTGCGCGCCTCTCGAGCCACTCACGCTTAAACCCGTCTTTGGTCATCATAGAAGGGAAGGGTTAGGGCTGCTAATTCGCCAGTCGACCTGCTGGCCCTCCCATGGTC
>DAIDID010000062.1 GCA_027459545.1 Candidatus Parcubacteria bacterium
ATGGAAGAAACCAAACATGAAAAAAAGCAGTGGCAGTCTAGTTGGAAATCACCAGTTTCTCTTGGGATATTTCTTCTTACTGCAACATTAGCACTGGCTATTCTCGTTTACACAATACTAAATATAGTCGGAGCGATTGAATCAGTTATGCATCCTGCGCCGTCTTCAGACGCAATAACTCAGCAGGAAATGCAGCAACTAGAACAGCAGCAGCCTGCTGCAGCAGGTGCTCCATCTGGGGCACCATCAGCAGCAACTGGGCAATAATTAGAAAACAGAAGACTGTAGAAAAAGGAACGCGCGGCGCCTTTGGCGCCGCGCGTTCCTTGCGTTCTATAGATTTTTTAAGTATATTGTACGTAACGCTCTTGCGGCTTTTTATTTTTATATCTTTTTGCTTACTCAATTAATCGTCATTTATGAACCGTGATTATCCTCTAGAAAAAGTGCGTAACTTCGGTATCGTAGCCCATGTGGATGCTGGAAAAACTACTACGTCTGAACGTGTGCTTTTCTATACTGGCTCACAGCACAAAATAGGTGAAGTGCACGAAGGAGAGACTACAACGGACTGGATGGAGCAAGAACGTGAGCGTGGAATAACCATTACGGCCGCGGCGATTACGTGTTTTTGGACAAAAACACAAGAGCCAGATAAAAAGGACACCTCAAAAAAGTATAGATTTAACGTCATCGATACTCCAGGACACATCGACTTCACTGCAGAAGTGAAGCGTTCAATGCGTGTGCTCGATGGTGCAATTGTTGTATTTGATGGTGTCGCAGGAGTAGAACCTCAGTCAGAGACAAACTGGCGCTATGCTGACGAAGCGGGAGTACCTCGTGTGTGTTTCATAAATAAACTCGATCGCACAGGAGCTTCTTTTGAGGATTCATACAAATCAATCCTTGATCGTCTTTCAAAAAAGGCAGTTCGAGCACAAATTCCTATGGGAGCAGAAGGAGATTTCGAAGGAGTTATCGATCTTCTCTCGATGAAATCATATACCTTTACAGGAAACATGGGTGAAAATGTCATTGAAGGCGAAGTTCCAGAGAAATACATGGAAGAAGCTAAGAAATATCGCGCAGAATTCGTTGAAAGGATTGTAGAACACGATGAAGAACAGCTAGCTGCGTTCTTTGAAGGAAACGAACCATCTCTTGAAGAGCTTAAGAAGACACTTCGAAAAGCAGTTATTGCAAATGAAATATTCCCTGTGTATACAGGCTCTGCTCTAAAAAATAAAGGTGTACAGCTCGTGCTTGACGCTGTTGTGGACTACCTTCCATCTCCACTTGATCTTCCAGCCGTAAAAGGCATAAACCCTAAAACTGATGAGGAAGTAGAACGCATGCCAAGCGATTCTGAGCCATTTACTGCTCTTGCATTTAAGCTCCAAACAGATCCGTTTGTGGGAGCGCTTACATTCTTCCGTGTGTATTCAGGAAGCGTGACAGCAGGATCATACATTTACAATGCAAATACTGGCACCAAAGAGCGTGTCGGACGTATTGTGCGTCTTCAAGCTGATAAACGCGAAGAAGTTGAGCAGGTGTTCACAGGAGAAATTGCTGCGTTTGTTGGACTTAAGGATACAAAAACTTCTCATACACTATGTGACGAAGCAAATCCTATCATTCTCGAGCAGATTAAATTCCCTGAGCCAGTGGTTTCGCTCCGAATTGAACCAAAAACAAAAGCAGATCAAGAAAAAATGGGCATTGCACTTCGTAAGCTCTCAGACGAAGATCCAACCTTTAAGATAACGACTGACGAAGAAACGAATGAAACAATCATTTCAGGAATGGGTGAACTTCACCTTGAAATTCTTGTGGATCGTATGCAAAGAGAGTTTAATGTCGGCGCAAATGTGGGTAAGCCACAAGTAGCATATCGCGAGACAATTCTTGGAAATGCAGATGTAGAAGGTAAGTATATTAAGCAGTCAGGAGGTAAGGGTCAGTATGGTCACGTTAAAATCAAGATGAAGCACATGGAACCACTCGATCCTGAAGCAAAAGTTGCGAAAAACGTCACACGAGATGCAAACTTCGAATTCATCAACAGTATCAAAGGCGGAGCAATTCCAGGTGAATACATTCCTGCTGTTGAAAAGGGTCTTCGAGAATCAATGCACCGTGGTGTGCTCGCAGGGTTCCCGATTGTGGAAATCTCAATTGAGCTCTATGACGGTTCGTATCACGATGTTGACTCATCAGAAATCGCCTTTAAGATCGCTGCATCAATGGCGTTTAGCGAAGCCGCGCAGAAAGCGAAACCAGTTATTCTTGAGCCAATTATGCGTGTGGAAGTGGTAATTCCTGAGCAATTCCTCGGCGACATTACTGGATCTCTTTCAGGAAAGCGTGGGGCTATCGAAGCTATGGAAGAACGCGGTATGAATAAAGTTGTGAATGCAAAAGTGCCACTTTCCGAAATGTTTGGTTATACCACTACACTTCGCTCTATGACGGAAGGGCGTGGCTCCATGACTATGGAATTTGATCACTACGAAGTAGTGCCTTCAAACGTCGCTCAAGAGATCATTGCTTCTCGCAAGTAGGAAATAAGGCATGGTAAGCTGTAGGCATGTCAGTCGAAAAGCCACCTGTTTTTCCAAGCGAGCCTAAGCCAGAGGGTGTT
>DAIDID010000063.1 GCA_027459545.1 Candidatus Parcubacteria bacterium
GCGTCAGTGCAGTAGCAATAAAGGCAATTTTTTTCTTCATAAGTATAGTTAGCTGATATAGGTAAGTGGTAATTCAAATTTGTAACGCCTTGTTACTCACCTAAGCATAGCCTGCTCTTGAGGAACGTCAACGAGCAGGAGGTGGATACTAAACTTGCAAAACATTAATTTGTCGGATTATTTGATGTCTGACACAGATAATCTCCTGGGGCACAGTTTGTGGGTGCTGAGGTATTTTGAGACGGCTGTGAAGGACTACCCTGAGAAGAGTTGCTTTGATTATTTACAGCTTGGCAAAAATAATCTCCAGCAGGACAGTTCGTGGAGTCGGAAGCACTTTGCTGTTGCGCCGGATTACTCTGAGAGGGATTGTTTTGAATAATCGCACTAAAACCTGGAAGAACAGGCTGGTAGTTTTGTAGTGCAAATGTACCTAGAAAAATATTTATTAGCCCCCATATAGAAAACATTAGCACAAAGCCGACAACACTCCAGAGAACAAACTGTTTACCTAGTCCCTGTTTTTCTTCACTAGCACCACCAGCAATAAAGTAGGTGTATACGCCAAAAAGAAACATTACAAACGCTACTGCAAAAACTATTGGTACAACGTAACCATTAATAAAATTAAGTACAAACGTAAAAAGACTAGGTAAGTCCGTAACTGGAATTGCTCCCCCATAGCCGTTACCATATCCGTATCCATACTGAGCAAACGTCACAAAAGGCACACAAAAGGCAATAGCTACTAAGAGTGAATTGAAGACTCTACTGCTTTTTCGCAAAGCCTCACTCAAAAGTTTCATACCCATAAGAGTACCAGTTGCTTGCAAGATTTCAGTATATTTTTGAAAAATCATGTGGATAAGACTAAATGATTGAATTTAAGGTATTTAAAAGAATATTTACGATTCCCCAAATTGAAAAGATCACCGCAATTCCCAGGGCTCCGTATAAAACCGCCTGTTTTCCTTTTTGGGTTCCCTCTTCTCCGCCTTCAATGAAAAAAAATCGCACGATATTTATCATAAGAAAAATAACTGCGAGCGCGAAGAGAAGTGGAATGAGACCATTATTTACAATTTTTACGATATTTGATACGAGAGTTGCAAAGGTCATAGGCTTTGAGCTGTTGAAACAATTACTATTGAGATTGCATTGGCACCGAGCAGTATAAGCCCACCTATAACCGTCCAGAGCAACGCGGTTCTTGCTTTTTGAACAGCTTCGGGGTTTCCACGCGCCATTACAAACTGAAAACCGACATATACAAGCACAAGCACTAGAAAAATCGAACCAATGTACGTCACGTACGAAAGAACTTCCTGAAGCAGCTGTACGATGCTTGTAGCATTAAGTGGGTTTTGAAGTGTTGTATTTGCGTTTGAAGTACCAGCACCTCCACTAGAACTGCAGTCTGCTAGTGAGTCTGAGGTTCCACCACTTGGACAACTTACACATGCTTGATTTGGAGGAGCTACGGTGCCGTTAGTGCACGTTAGATTACTCTGATTTGAACACTCATGGCTTGGGCAGTCGCTACACTGATCGGCAATAGTATTGTCGAGCGCACACTGTACAACATTTGGAGTTGCTGATGGATCATATGTACAGTTACCATTTCCTTCTGGTTGACAAGAATACGTAATACCATTGATATCAGCGCAATTAGTATCTGTAGTGCACGACCCACCTGGCTGCACAGTTCCATCGGCAGTGTTTGGCGTTTGAGCATGCGCATACGAAAAAGCCGAAAACAGTGCTGTAAAAAAAAGAAAAGAAAAGAGGAAAAATTTGCGTTTTATGTGTGTGCTCATGGCGCTGAAGGAAGGACTGCGTCAAGTGATTGATCTGCCGCATTTACAGCGAAACTTGCAGTACTTGCTCCACTTATAATACTCCCTATCATGGTCGAAAAAATCTGATCCGTCGTTGCGGGAGCTGGGGATAACCATCCTGATGCTATAAGCGCAGCTGGATAATACACCGGCGCGTAGAGATCGGTAGAGGAAGGTATGAGTAGCGTACGATTTGCTGGAGCCATAGAAAGGTCTTGAGATGCAATTGAAAGGTACATTGGATTTGCTAATTCCTCTGCTACAGCAAGTGCGCCATTTAAATTTTGAGAGGCTTTTGGTATGGCAAATGCATATGCAAGACCATAGTCGGATTTAGTTGCAGCTGTCTGAAGCTGTGGAATTGGAGCCATCTGATACAGAAGATTTGGATTAGCAGCTGCAATTTTTGGCTGCTCTGAAGCAAAGCCTATGTAGAAAACAAGGTTGCCCGCAAGGAATTGCTGATAGTCACTTTGAAAGGAAGCATTCCACGAATACACTGTGCGCGAAGGATTTGCAAACTCTGTGTAGAAATTTAAAGCTGCAGCAACAGGTGATATGCCCGTTGTTGCAGCAGCTTGAGTTTTTGCAAGCGTAGAGCTTATGCCAACTTGTGAAGGAGAAGTAATAGTTGACCCTGCTTGAAAGAAGAGCGTTGAGAGAATCGCGCGAGCATTTTGGATGTTTGCATAAGTACCAAGAGCAACTG
>DAIDID010000064.1 GCA_027459545.1 Candidatus Parcubacteria bacterium
AATGCTTCTTTACCTAGTTTTTTTCGAATAAGCTCTACTCCTGAAAGCATATTTGTCCACTGGTCTGATCCTCCGAGCTGCACATCGCAATCGTATTTTTTGTGAAGTACTGTAAAATCGTATCCCTGCAAAAGCGCATAGGTAAATTCGGTATAAGAAATACTTTCATCTGGTGTTTCAAGTCTTCGTTTTATAAGGTCACGCTTTATAAGTTCATTTACAGTAAAGTGCTTTCCTGTATCTCTTAGAAAATCAGAAAGTGAAAGTTTTAAAAGCCAGTCAGCGTTATCTACCATTATCACTTTCGCTCCAACTATTTTTTGCATTTGCGCTTTAAGCGCTTTTTTATTTTTTGTAATAGTTTTTATGTCGAGTAGCTGACGTTCACCTTTTTCACGAGGATCACCTATCATACCTGTTCCCCCGCCCACAAGAAGAATTATTGTGTGTCCCGCCTCAGCAAGGCGACGAGTAATAAGCAGCGCAAAAAGATTTCCCACCTGCATTGAGTCTGCTGTCGGATCTATGCCAAAGTACACGGTACGCTTTTGAGAAAAAATGGTCTCAAGCTCTGCCGAAGAGTGCTCAATAAGTCCGCGTGCTTTTAATTCTGTAATAAGGTTTTGTGTGGAATTCATTTTCAAAATATATCATTAGAAAGCTAGTGCACAAGAAAGAAAAGTCCAGCCAATGGTGCGACAAACCAAAGAAAAAAGTATTGATTAGGTGCAAAAAGCGAATTCATTGGCTCTGGAAATGTATAAATGTGTGTAACATTAAAAACATGATACGCGAGTGCCATAAGAAAGCACGCAGCTAGAAATGACAGAACAAATCTCGGCAAAAAACTCAAAACCCCAAACCCGCCCTTTATAAGTCGATTTACAAACACATACGGGAAAAGTATCGAAAGAGTAAAAAGAATAAGGCTTAAAAGTGCTTTGAAAATTGGCGCTCCTCCAGCTTCAATAATGCTCGTAGTATAGGGAAAGGCTGTATATATTCCGTACCCGCAATAAAATGCAATTAAAAGAGAAATGATTCCACCTTTTCCACCATAGTAAGAAAAACCAATCATAATCCCAGTTAAAATAACCAGAATAAGAAAATTTCCTACGATAGCCCAAGCATGGGATGCACTCATTGCTGCGATGTTTGAAATCTGCAGTGCGAGATTATTCATACTATAAGTATAGCGCACTAGTTTTTACAAACCTTCATGCCTAAGCTCTTCAATTGCCTTTTTTGCTTTTCCAGAAATTTTACGAGGTAAGCTTGCCGTGACGCGAATTAGCAAGTCTCCTGCTCCTCCTTCAGGATACGCAACTCCTTTGCCTCTAACTCTCAGAGTTTCTTCAGTGTTTTGCATTGGAGGTACTTTTACTTCAAGTACTTTATCATCAATAGTATTTACGGATACTGTTGTGCCTAGAAGCGCATCGGTAAGTTTTACAGGAAGATTCATCACAAGATGTGCGCCTTCCTTGCGAAAAACTGAGTGAGGCTTTACATGCACTTTTATATATAAGTCTCCTGAGGAACCTGCTTTTATTGCTTCGCCTTGGCCTGGCATACGAATCATTTCACCGTTGTCTATGCCTGTTGGAATTTGTATGTTAATTTCTTCTTCCTTTCGAACAACCCCCCTTCCAGAGCAATTCGCACACTTTTCTTTAGGTACTTTTCCGGATCCTTCACAAGTAGGACATGACCGAACACTTGTAAATGCGCCGAGCACTGAATCGCGGGTTTCGTGAATACGTCCAGCGCCGTTACAGGTTTTGCAAGTTTCTAATTCTGTTTTTGGTTTTGCTCCTGTTCCTGCACATACTTCACACTGGCTTACTTTTGTAATGAGTACCGAACGTTTTGTACCCAGAATTGAATCCTTAAAGGTTATTTCGATATCAAGCGAAATATCCCTGCCCCGCTTTACTCTAGCTCTGCTTCCTCCAAACATATCTCCAGCCATTCCACCGAAAAGATCTGAAATATCAAATTCAATTCCACCCATACCAAACACGCATCTCCCCCTCGGCCACATTGCCAAAACCGCTCGGAGCAATTCCTGTCATGATAATCGACGGTTCACGGCTGGCCGAACACATTTGCTCCTGCGCTTGCGCCTGCAATTCATGCAGGCCACCAAGAGGCACTGCAATCTGCTCTAATTCCTCTCTGTCTTTGTCGAGAGCGAACAGTCCCTTGTTGCTGCGCGTTGCTGTAAACAGTTTGATTCTTGAGAATAGGTCAGAGCCATCGTCTCCGCCTGTCAGCACCTGATCCATAGCCGTCTTGAGAACCACGATGGAGAAATTGTTGATGAGATCGGCAACGCTCTGCCGCGTTCTCAGCCAGTTATTCACATACGGCTCTACCAGTTGAGATAGACTCATCCCGCTAAAATTGAAGGCTGGCTTGAAGATGTCGGGCACCCAGCGAGTGATGATAATAATCATCCGCGTGGCGTCCCAATGCTG
>DAIDID010000065.1 GCA_027459545.1 Candidatus Parcubacteria bacterium
AGACGCTGTTGATTTAACGCTTGATCCTGAGTCTCGAGTACTTGTGTTTAGAAATAAAAAAGATAGCTCTCTTTGGGCGTACTCACTTTAAAGTTTACACAGCTGCTTTTTTATTTCCCATACTTACAAAAATAAACTGAAGAAAAAGTATAATATTGCTTGTTATAAAATATACAGCAATTGCTCCTGAAGTATAAGCAATAAAGGCTATAAAGAGAGGGAGCACGTAGCGCATTTGAAGTGTCATTGCTCGTCCAAATTCTTCCTGCATTGTGCCTGGTGTAGGTTGCTCTGAAGTGCTTTTAGGTGCTTGTGGAGTAGGTACTCCCCAATACGCATATACAAACTGGCTTAGCCCAGCTAGAAGAGCGAGCACGATGTTTGGACTTGAAATTAAAAAAACACCGAGAAAAAGTGGCGACATTATCGCCGGGGCATGCACGAAATGATACAAAATGCTTGTATCTGCTTGATAAAGACTCTTCGCCCGAACTATAAAGTAAAGTGTAAAAAGAATTGGAATTTGTATGAAAAGAGTAAGAATACTTGCAAATGGGTTTACTTTGTATTTTTTGTAAAGCGCGAATGTTTCTTTCGCAAGCAGTTCTCGATCATCTTTATATTTTTCCTGAAGAGCTTTTATCTCTGGATTTAGAGTCTGCATTGCCTTTTGTGTGTGCACCATTGAAAGACTGAGGGGCAAAATAATCAGTCGCACAAGGATAACAACACCAATAAGGGCAAGTCCAACGTCTCCATGTGGAGCAATTCCCACTAAATATATAAGAATGTTGTAAATCGGCACATAAAGAATGGTGTGGAAAAAAGCAATCATACTAGCAGGGAAGTAAGTTCTGTAACTATACCAGAATAGGAAAGTGCTGCACTTCCTGTTTGAGCATATACGATGATAGCTTCAGTTTTTGATGTGAGTGGTGCAACTGCTTCTCTGATGCGACGCTTAAGGCGGTGCCTGTCTACGGATTTTTTTGCGACCTTCTTGGAAACAACAACAGCAGTTCCGATTCCCGCTCTTGAAATAAGTATCGAAAAATGAGGGCTTGTTAGTCGTTTCGACATTCTATCCTTTGAAACTACTGTAAAATCGTATCGTGACAAGTGCATTCTGCGGTTTGTCATGAGTGTTTATATCTGGAGTGACGTAATTGCCGCTCTATTTTATTTAGTTTAATTACTACCCAGAAACGGTGAGTGCTGCTCGGCCTTTTCTTCGGCGACGCAATATAACTTTTTTTCCTGCTGGAGTCGCGCTACGCACTAAAAAACCATGGGTTGTGGCTCGTTTTCGCTTTTTTGGTTGGTAAGTTCGTTTTGGCATGGTATGAATTCGAATCGAAGGTTATCCACAGGATAATAACAGGTTGCGTCCGAGAGCGCAAGAAATACCTTAGATTAAAATTTACTACCATGCTTTCGTAAAGACAGGTATACTAAGCAACTATGGATAGGACACTAGATAGAACAGACTTGCATGAGCTTTGGGAACAAGTACTTACGCAAGTTGAGCTTTCTATTTCTCCTGCAAATTTCAACACGTGGTTTAGAAGTAGCACTATTGTAAAAATAGAAGACGGTGTTGTATCTATTGGAGTACCAAGTTTATTTTTCAAGGATTGGTATTTGAAAAAATTTAACTCTCTTTTGCTCAAAATAATTCGTGATATTTCGTATGAATATCGGAATGTTGAATATGTAATTGTAAAGGATGTTGCCCGAAAATCCAAGGAAATACGGCGCGTTGTGCGTCCGACTGTGGAGCTTCCTTTAGATGATTTTTATATTAATAAAAGCGATAATTTAAATCCTCGCTATACTTTTGATTCTTTTGTGGTTGGTTCTTTTAATGAACTTGCCTTTACTGCAGCAAAAGCAGCTATTGAACGCCCGGGCATTACTTACAACCCGCTTTTCATTTATGGTGATACTGGTCGCGGAAAAACACACTTAATTCAGGCGATTGGAAACCAATTCAAGAAAACGTACCCAACTCGTAAGGTTTTTTATCTCACATCAGAAAAATTTTCAGTCGATTACCTCGACTCGCTCCAAAACGGCACAGCAAATCGCTTTAAAGATAAATACCGCCAATACGACCTTTTAATAATGGACGATGTGCAGTTTCTTTCTAAGAAAGACAAAAGTGCTGAAGAACTTTTCCATCTTTTTAATGCGCTTTATGACAACAACAAGCAGATTATTTTTTCTTCAGATCGTGCCCCTGTTGCAATAGCCGACCTCGCAGACCGCATAAAAGGTCGTCTTTCGAGTGGAATGACTATAGATATAGGCGAGCCAGATAGAGAATCTCGAATAGCTATAGTTCGAAAGAAAGTCGCTTTACATGGAATTATGCTTTCAGATGAAGTAACTGAGTATATTGCGACAGCCGTTTCTGGAAGCATTCGCGAGCTTG
>DAIDID010000066.1 GCA_027459545.1 Candidatus Parcubacteria bacterium
TATCCTGCTTGGTCACCCAGACAAAGAAACCCTTTCGGGTGAAATAGCATCAGCATATGAGCAAGAAGCAAGAAAAGCAGGACATGAGATTACTAGAATTAACATCGGGGATCTTTCTTTTGATCCTATTTTGCATAAGGGTTATAAAGTAATTCAGCCGTATGAGCCAGACATTGTAGCAGTACAAGAACATATAAAGTGGTGTGACCACTTTGTGCTCGTATATCCTAATTGGTGGGGAAGTATGCCTGCTCTTTTAAAAGGACTTTGGGATAGAGCATTTATGCCGCACTTTGCATTTCATATGCATAAAAATAAATTCGGCTGGGATAAGTTACTGGTAGGCAAAACTGCACGTGTTTTTGTTCTTACGGGGAATCCTCCGTTTCTGGACTGGCTTGCTTTTGGGGATTATACAGCGACGATTAAGCGCTCAATCTTAAAATTTTCCGGAATGAGAGTTTCAGTAAAAAGTTTCGGTCCCTCAGAAAATATTTCTTTAGAAACAAAAACGCGTTGGGAAAAGAAAGTCGCACAGTTCGCACAAAAGGCAAAATAGTGTAAGTTACTAAGATGCTAAAGATAGGAATTGTAGGCCTTCCAAATGTCGGCAAATCGACTTTATTTAACGCGCTCACTCGTCAGGCTGTGCTTGCGGCAAATTATCCTTTTGCAACTATTGATCCAAATATTGGTGTAGTTTCAGTACCAGACACTCGTCTAGAAAAACTAGCCGAGCTTTCAAAGTCTGAGAAAGTAGTGCCTACTGCAATTGAGTTTGTAGATATTGCAGGACTTGTAAAAGGTGCGTCTGAAGGAGAAGGTCTTGGAAATCAGTTTCTTTCACACATTAGAGAAGTAGATGCAATTCTAGAAATGGTCCGTTTTTTTGATGATCCTGACATTATACACGTGCACGGTGACGTTGACCCTGTGCGCGATATTGAAATTATTAATTTAGAGCTCATGCTGGTTGACCAAGAGTCTGTAGCAAAGCGGCGCGAAAAGCTTTCAAGAGACGTAAAAAATGGTCTGCAAGCAGCTATTGAAGAGGATGCAGCGCTTATAAAAGTCGAAGCTGCACTTTCCTTTGGAAAGCTAGTGCGAAGTGCTGGTCTAACTGACGAGGAAGCAAAGCGAATTAAATCTTTAAATCTCCTAACTGCAAAACCAATTTTGTATGCATTAAATGGTAAAACGGGCGGGCATAATTTAAATGAAATAAATGATGGACGAGCGGATGCTGCTTTTGCATATATTAATTCGCTAGATGCATCGTACGTGCAAATAGACGCAGTAACTGAACGTGAGCTAACTGAAGTAGCTGAGGATGACCAAGAAATGTTTCGACAAGAACTAGGTGTGCAAGTGCATGGGCTCGACGAGCTTATTCGAAAAGCATACGAGACTCTTGGGCTTATAACTTTTTTTACAACGGGACCTAAAGAATCCCGAGCTTGGACCGTACGAAAAGGAGCAGTCGCGCCGGAGGCCGGCGCGACCATTCATAACGACTTTAAAGATGCTTTTATACGCGCTGAGGTAATACAGTGGCAAACTCTTTTGTCTGACGGTTCATGGTCAGCTGCCCGTGAAAAAGGCGACATACGTACAGAAGGAAAGTCGTATATTGTAAGTGATGGAGATGTAATGGTATTTTTGCATAGCTAAACACATAAGAAGCTACTGCTGATATACTGTAAACGACATGGCACAGCATAGTAAAAATTCGTTCAATCATCAGGATATTGAAAAGCAAGCTCGCGAAAAGTGGGCATCACTTGACCTCTACACTTCTGATCTTTCAGATACGAAAAAAGATCCGTACTACCTTTTAGTAGAATTTCCGTATCCTTCTGGAGATTTACATACTGGTCACTGGTATGCCTATGCAATGCCAGACATTTACGCACGGTATCTACGAATGAAAGGAAAAAATGTATTATTTCCGTTCGGGTTTGATGCGTTCGGTCTTCCAGCAGAAAACGCTGCAATAAAACGCGGCCTTGATCCTAAAAAATGGACGTATGAAAATATAGAGACTATGCGTTCCCAAATGCGTAATATGGGAGTTTCATATGATTGGTCAAAAGAAGTAATTACGTGTGACCCAGAATACTATAAATGGACGCAGTGGCTTTTCTCAAAGCTGTATGAGCATTCGCTCGCAGAAAGGCGTAAGGCGCCTGTAAAGTGGTGTCCGAAGGATTTAACGGTACTTGCAAATGAACAGGTTATAAATGGCCACTGCGAACGCTGCGGAAGTGAAGTTGAAGAAAAAATTCTTACGCAGTGGTTTTTAAAAATCACTGAATATGCAAAAAGGCTTATTACAGATCTCGAACCATTGCCTTGGGCTAAGGAAATTAAAGAAGCGCAGCGAGCGTGGATAGGAGAGT
>DAIDID010000067.1 GCA_027459545.1 Candidatus Parcubacteria bacterium
GGAAACTGCAGACGTTGATGAAATAAGGGCCAAAATCATGCCCCTTGCTGACGCAAATCCCAAGGAAAACGGGGGAAGGGGAGCAGTACTTTGGCCGCTTCGGTATGCTCTTTCGGGACAAGAGCGCTCACCCGATCCTTTTAGTTTAATGTATATACTTGGAAAAGAGGAAAGCACTCTACGAATAGAGGAAGCGCTTGGTATACTTGAATAATGAAGTCTGCTTTAGTTATATCTGGATCTTTTTTTAGTGTATTTTTAATGCTTATTGGAAGCAGCATCGTACACGCACAAACTGCTCAAAATTCTGATGTTCAGTCTCAAATAAACACTCAAAGCCAACAAATAAGTGCGCTCCAAGCTGAAATTGCTGGCTATGAAAAGCAGCTTGGAGCACTTAGTACTCAAAAACAAACGCTTCAATCATCACTTAAGTCAATTGATGTTACTCGACAAAAAACGGCTGCACAAATTTCCGTTATTGAAGATGAAATTTCAAGTGCAAATGCACAACTACAAAGCTTGGGTGGACTTATTGCAACTAAGCAACAGCAAATTGCTACGGATAAAGAAGTTCTCAGCGAGTCGATTCGCACAATAAATAACTCTGACCAAACTCCACTTATAGCGTCTATTTTCTCTTCCCAAAATTTTCTAGCGGTTTGGAAAGATGTTAATGATCAAATTCAGTTAAGTGAGGCTTTGAAAGCTGACATGCAAACACTTTCCTCAGCTACTATTGCACTAGCAGGGCAGCAGGCAGAAGTTGGTACTACGAAAGACAAACTTTCAGGCTATAGCAAAAATCTTGTTACTCAAAAAGGGGCTCTCGACGCAACAGCTCAAGCAAAGCAGCAATTAATTACTCAGACAAATTCAAAACAAGAAAGTTACCAAAAACTCATAGCTACCAAAAAGGCACAAGAAATTTCTTTTGAGAACGCTCTTTCTTCACTTGAGAATTCACTTAAAAATGTAAACTCTTCAGCAGTACCTAAGGCAGGAGCTGGAATTCTTGCATGGCCATTTTCTGATGCTGTTATGAATAATTGCCAAACACTCGTGAGCGATCTCGGAAATCCATACTGCATTACTCAATATTTTGGAAATACGCCTTTTGCTACTGCGAACGCTGCAATTTATAGCGGGATGGGACATGACGGCATCGATATAGGTGTGCCTATTGGCACGCCGGTACAAGCAGCTCTTTCTGGAACAGTTGCAGATACGGGAAATACCGACCTTGTAAAGGGTTGTTATTCGTTTGGAAAGTGGGTAATGATTGCACACGCAAATGGACTTAGTACTATGTATGCTCATCTTTCTGTTATAAGTGTTTCTGCTGGTCAGCAAGTGTCTACCGGTGACATCATAGGATACTCAGGCATGACGGGCTACGCCACTGGTCCACATCTTCATTTTGGTGTATACGCGACTGCTGGTGTTCAGTTTCTCACACTCAATGCATTTCGCGGAGATACCACCACTGGTTGCGCTCATGCAACGATGCCTGTAGCACCAAAGAACGCATATCTCAATCCTCTCTCATATTTACTATAAGTAGAACCGGCTCTTTCCTAAAGAGTACCTATTAATGCAATAGCTGCAGCACTCATTGCGAAGAAAGTTAGCCATACAAAGATATTTGAAAGCCATCCACTTTTATATTTGCCCATGATTTTTTTATTTCCTGCTATATGCGCAATTATAAAAAGCAAAGGCACTGCGATAACACCATTTATCACTGCAGTTATTACGAGTGCCTGAATAGGATTAATGCCTATGAAATTTATGAGTAATCCAATAAGCGTAGCGATAGTTATCACACCGTAAAAACCATGTGCTTTTGTGATTTTTAGATTCAAACCAGAATTCCATTTGCATGCCTCGGAAATTGCGTACGAAGCGGATCCAGAAAGCACTGGTACGGAAACAAGACCTAGACCGATAATTCCTATTGAGAAAATAATCTTTGCAAGGTAACCAGAGTGAGGAAACGTTGCAACTAATGGCTGAAGAGCTTTCGCAGCGTCAGCTGACGTAGCAATATTTGTAATACCGTGGGTATTAAGTGCTGCAGCACAGACAACGATAATGCTCCATGTAGCAATTTCCGAAACAATCATGCCCGTAGCGTTATCAATTCGAAGATTCTGAATATACGATTTGGTTATGTGTGTTTTTCCAGATGCATCTACTAGTCCTTTTTCTTTCTCCTCTTCGACTTCTTGCGAAGCTTCCCAAAAAAACATATACGGTGAAATAGTAGTACCTAGAAC
>DAIDID010000068.1 GCA_027459545.1 Candidatus Parcubacteria bacterium
GAAAATAAAGGGAAAATTATGCAGAAAGGATTATGGAAATATACTCGTCACCCGAATTACTTTGGTGAATCACTTATGTGGTGGGGATTGGCGATTTTATCTTTCAGTGTACTTTTTTCTTCGCAGGGATTTTGGTTTTCTCTTTTGCCGTTTATTGGACCTATTACAATTACCTTTTTGCTCTTAAAGGTTTCTGGAGTACCTTTGCTTGAAAAACACTTTGAAGGAAATCCCGAATGGGAAGCGTATAAAGAAAAAACTAGTGTTTTTATTGCTTGGTTTCCGAAAAAGTAGCATTAGAACTCATAATTTCATCATCAACAACTAATATTCTCATAGTTTAATTTTACCCATAGTGGGTGAGTTTATGTTCTGAATCTTCTGTGTATAGTCATAAAATGCCTTAATACTTCTCTTACTTTTTCTTCATAATTATTTCATTTCTCACGCAAAAGGATAATTGACCCAGCATATATAACCCCAAATAGTAAAAATATTCCGGACGCGAAGCTTACTAACTCAACTAGATTTCCGCTTACACTTTCTGCCGTATAACCAACCCACATGTAAATTAGTACGCATGCAGCATTTCCTATGCAATCCCCAACTATAAATATTCTATACGGAAGCTTAGAAAATCCCGAAAGTGAGCTAGTGACTGGACTTAAAAAACCAATAAACCTCGTTGCACTTACAGTAATAATCGGGTGCTCTCGTAAGTGGTGAGCAACTTTTCTATAAGAAGCATGCCGTACTTCTGCACGAGCTCTTCGTTTTGGACTAGTAAAATATCGAGAAAGATAATACGCACCAGTATCTCCAAAAACACATGCTATAAAGCCTACACCTGCTGCAATAAAAAAATTAAAATGAAGTCCATTAATTGAAATGTGCGAAAGAACTCCTGCTCCCAACAGCGCGAGATTTGACGGAAGAGGGAGGTAGAGATCTCCAAAAAGTAATAGAAAAAAAAGAGCGAAATATCCGTATTGTAAAAACCAAACCAATAACCATGAAAAAGAATCCATATGTGTATGAGTATAGCTGACCTCTGCAAAGTTTTCCACGCACAGTTTTGTTTGTAATGGTAGACTAGAAAGGCATTTAGATGAAGAAACGAGTTTTACACAAGCCAATTATATACTATGGATTAAGCGCGCTTGTGCTGGTTCTTTTTGCAGGTGTCATACTATACGCGCATTATTTTGGGCCAGTCGATATGTATGCGGGACAAGTTCAGTTCGTCGTACAGCCTGGCGAAACGAAAGATCAAATTGCAAGCGAGCTACACGCAGAGGGTTTTATACGAAGTAGATTTATTTTTGAACTTGCATTTGCAAAAGCAAGTCATGGAGCTTCAGTTGTTCCTGGTGGATATAATCTATCAGCAAGCATGGACGTTTGGAGTATAGCAAATGCATTGTTTCAGCCACCTGCAATGATTTTCTTCAGTTTTCCTCCTGGTTGGCGAAAAGAGCAAATAGCAGACAAACTCGCTCAAGAACTCAATTGGACACAGCAACAAAAAACTGAGTGGATTACCGTAGATACTAATTCTTCTCCGAGCTTTGTAGAGGGAGTATATTTCCCAGCTACATACCTCATCCCCTCGGGGGCAACACCGGCTGATGTTGCAAATATGTTTATTGCACGTTTTCAAAGAGAATTCGCTCCCTATGCAAATGAAGCACAGCAAGAAGGACTTCCTTGGACTGAAGTGGTAACTCTGGCTTCAATTCTTGAGCGCGAAGCAGCAGGTGCTAGCGACATGCCGCTAATTGCTGGAATTATGCTAAATAGATTGCATAATGATATGCCACTTCAAATAGATGCGACATTGCAATATATAAAAGGAACAGAGGGAGATTGGTGGCCAATTCCAACAGCGGCAGATAAGTCTCTAAAATCGCCTTTTAACACCTATCTTCACGTGGGACTTCCTCCACATGCGATTTCTGAGCCTGGACTTGGAGCAATCAAGGTAGTTTTAAATCCAGAAAAGACGAGTTGTTTGTATTATTTGCATGATACAAACGGCGTTATTCATTGTTCAAATACCTATGCTGGACAAGTGAGAAATGTAGATAAATACTTAAAATAGTGTAAAATATACTGTATGAGTATCTTCTCAAAAAAATCTACATTATCTTTTATAGTTTTAACTCTAGCTTTTTTCGCCGCAAGCGCTCCTGCACATGCTGACACTTCAGCTACTTTTCAAGTTTCTGGGTGGATGCCGTATTGGAGAGCAGCAA
>DAIDID010000069.1 GCA_027459545.1 Candidatus Parcubacteria bacterium
AAAGCATCTCTGAGTCAATAGTTATGCGAATTGAAGGAGAAAGCTCTGCAAAACGACCAGAAAGAAGAGGGTCAGGCCATGCACCGAGGGGAAGTTGAAGAACCATTGTGTTTTGTGTTTGAATCGGAACAAAAGGAGCAGATGCTTCACAAACAGCTCTACGCATTTCCTCAATTCGTGAGCTGCAGCTTTCTATATGAAAAATAATAAGCGTTCCAAAAGGAGGATAGGAAAGCATTTTTCGTAAAGTGGTTTCTTCAGTCCAAAATGCTGCAGTAGTGGCACTATGCAGTGCTTCTACCGCGGCATCCTCCGGATGCCGCGTCGCCACCAGCATTTTTTTAGATCGCTCTGCGAGCATGTATCCCACTCGAAGAAACCGTTCTCGAGAGCGCCAAAAGGGAAGTGAAAGAAGTGAATCTGCTGAAGCGATACAGCCAAGGTCTACTGGATCATACGGAGAGATAAACGGCAGCATAAGTTCTGTACCGACTACAATACTAGACGTTTGAATTTCAGAGCGGATTTTTTTTAGAGAGTTAGATGTTCGAGTATCTTGATCGATTCTAAGAATAGGCGCATAAGGAAAACTAGCTCGCAATTCTTCTTCAACACGCTCAATACCAATGCCTAATGGCTGCAAATTCCATCCGCCGCATACCTTACAAAAAATTTCAGAACTATCAAAGCATGTCCCGTCAGAAGAACGATACACACGTTTTCCTGCACGTGTTGCCAAAGAAAGTACTCGATGCAAGTCATCAGTAACTGCTGTACCACAATCACGACACACGACAGTTGGAGCGTATCCTTTTCTAACTGCCAGTACTGCTGCGCTTCCGTTATTTGAAAGTACGTGTTGAATTTCTATACGCAGAGCGTCCGGAATCGCTTTCCACTCGCTTTGTTGCTTTTTCTGATCGTCCTTTTGAATTCGAGTATCTAGGAGTTTTGTAGTAGCAAAAAGTGCAGGAGCGGTTTTAGAGAAAGTGTTTTTTCGATACTCCAAGGGAAGTGGAAAATCCGCATAGGTAATGGTAACCCCTCTTGCTTCTGCGAGTTTTGTGAGAGCGTAGCGTACGTCTATATAGGGCCGCTTTGGAAGTGAGTAGGTTCCTGCACTTATGCGCTCAATAACTATTTGTCCCAAGGATGGAATAGGTATCCATGCAAATCCCGGTGTTGAAATAATCAACCTCGTTTCTGGTATAAGTGCTTTTTCTAACTGGGCTTGTCGGCGCGAAGCGGTAATTCGTCCTGACAGTATGATCGGTTTAAATTCCTTTAAAAGCAACGCCCACTCATCTGCTTCTGCTTGAGTTGGTACAACAAGCAACGTCGTTTTAGCACATGCCGCAATATTTTTTGCATAGAGTTCTCTTCGCTCAATAAATGAAGCTTCAGTGTACTCGATTTTTTTTAGCGCTATATTTTTTAAGACAGTATATTTTAATGTTGAAAAAGAGTCTGGCAGTACGGGAACTAGTAGAGCAGCCAAGACAGCGCCAAGTGTCGTAGCATGATAGAGGGCAATTTCTTTTGCTACTTCTAACAGCTCTTTGGGGAGTTTACCTTGTACAACTCCAGAGGTTTTTGAAACCGTAAATGATGCTTTCTTTAATTCAGCTTTAGCTTCGTGAACAGGCACACATCCTACAACTAGCCCCAGCACATTTTTTTTGCGAAGGGGAACTAAAAGAATCGTTCCCTCAGAAAGCGCAACACTACTTCTGTAAGAGAGTGCCGTCGTAGGAGCAGTTCGAGAAAAGGGAATGACTTCAAGGACAAACATGTGTCCATTCTACTGCGGAAATCCTGAACACCTAAATACCAAAACCAGCTTTAGTATATCGCACCTAGAAATTTACCTGGTAAACTGCCACGCCGTCGTGTACTACTATTTTGCCATTTAGAAGTAATCCAAAAACAGGCTGTGTTCCCGTAAGAATTGGTGCAAAGAATTGCGGACTGCGTGGATCAAGAGCAATTGCATACAGAGCATTACTAAACCCAATAACAAGCGCGTCCTGTCGTCCAGGGAATGTGGTAACTAGTGAAAGTGGCATGATTGGTGCAAAAATAATTGTTGGTGAGCAAGAGCCATTATCACAAAGATATGGAGCAGGAGTACAGCCTGGAGTGGCGGATGCATCTGCAACTATTTGGTTGTTGGCTACATATACCAACGTACAACCGTTTGCAAGCTTAAGTGGATGACTAATG
>DAIDID010000070.1 GCA_027459545.1 Candidatus Parcubacteria bacterium
ATGCGCCCCATTGGCTCATGAATTGGTATACCTGCACCAATAGCTGCGAGAATAGGCTCCTTCACTACGTACGCATTTCGCGCGCCTGCTTTTGCAGCAGCCTCTATGACTGCACGCTTTTCTGTGGAAGTTACACCTGCAGGAACGGATATAAGAACGGTTGGCTTGAAGAAATTAAATTTCCCAAGAGACTTTCGCATAAAGTACCGGAGCATAGCTTCAGTCACGCGATAATCAGCTATCACACCGTCTTTCATAGGTCGATACGCAGTGATTGAGTCTGGCGTTCGTCCAATCATTTGTTTTGCTTCAGCACCTATTGCAACTACTTTGTTGTTTTCTGTGGAAACCGCAACAACGGAAGGTTCGTTTAGTACAACGCCACGCCCAGGAATAAAGACGAGTACGTTCGTCGTACCCAGGTCAATGCCTAGTTTTGGTGAAAAAAACGCCATTTACAGCATTGTACCTCTTTCCCCAAAAGACTCAAAATTTCTAAATGCTATACTGTTGGCCATGCAAAGCGAAAACAAGAATTTTATTGTTGATGGAGGATATCAGCTTTCAGGAAGCATTGTTACAAATCGTTCAAAAAATGGTGCTGTTGCACTTCTTGCAGCTTCTCTTCTTCATAAAGGCACAACAACACTTAAAAAAATGCCTAAAATCGAAGAGGTGCATCGACTTATTGAAGTACTTCAATCAATTGGCGTAACGGTACTTTGGGATGATCACGATGTGATCATTACTCCTCCAAAAAAAATATCTCTTGAAACCATTGACATTGCAGCTGCGGTTCGTACTCGAAGTATTTTGATGTTTATTGGTCCTTTACTACATCATTTTTCGTCATTCACCATTCCACAATCAGGAGGATGCACACTTGGACTTCGATCAGTGCGGCAGCATTTGTGGGCACTCGAGCGATTTGGTGTAAAAATTGAAACACAGAGTGATCACTATCAAATTTCTTTCGATACACTAAAGCCTGAAACGGTAATTTTGTACGAAGCTAGTGATACGGCGACTATAAATTCTCTTCTGGCTGCAGCACGAATTCCAGGTACAAGTGTTATACGATATGCATCTGCAAATTATCAAGTACAGGAAGTGTGTGGCTTCTTAAAATTACTGGGTGTAAAAATCGAGGGGATTGGGACGAGTACTCTTATCGTTACGGGAGTTCCTTTTGAAAACGATTCTGAAAGCACAACTCTTACGTATACTGTTGCTGAAGATCCTACGGATGCGATGTTTTTTATTGCTGCCGCAGTCACAACATACTCTGCACTCATAGTAGAAAAGGCACCAATTGAATTTCTTGAAGTGGAGTTAAACGTGCTCGAAAAAATGGGACTGCATTACGCTGTGCACCCTGTAGGATTTTCTGAAAATGGAATTACAAAACTCGCAGATATTGTACTTGAGCCCTCAGACCTCGTTGCATTTCCTGAAAAAATTCATGCTCGTCCCTATCCTGCACTAAACATCGACAACCTACCCTTTTTTGCGGTTATAGCTACACAAGCAGAAGGTACGACGCTCATTCATGATTGGAGTTATGAAAAACGCGCCATCTACTATACTGAGCTTGACCGCCTTGGTGCAGAAACGCTTCTACTTGACCCTCATCGCATACAAATAGTCGGAGCGAGTCATCTCAGAGGTGCTGAGCTCGTTTGCCCGCCGGCCTTACGGCCGGCGACTATCCTCCTCATAGGCATGCTCGCCGCTGAAGGTCGGTCAATTTTACGCAATATCTACAGCATAAATAGAGGATATGAAGACTTAGTGCCTCGCCTTGAAAGTATTGGTGCACACATAAAGGGCCTTGGTTAAAGTTATCTTTTCTGATACGCTTGAGTCAATTCGCATTCACTTCAGCTATATTTATATGAAAAAGCAACAGGAATTAGTTATTGCATATAGCAAGAAATATCTGCTCGCCATAGCTACAGTAGGTATTGTGGTATTACTTGCGATTCCGTATCTTCTGGGATTTCGAGTTGGTCCTGGACTCACGATAGAGCGCGTTGGGACACTCACAATAACAAACCTCCCTAAAGACTCGAGCGTATATATCGATCAATCTCTTCGAGGCATAACTCCTACAGCAGAAAACATGCACGCAGAGCTCGTTGCGGGAAGTCACTCAGTAATAGTTTCAGTTCCAGGTGATTACCCATGGAGTACACTTGCACTTATTACTTCTTCAAAA
>DAIDID010000071.1 GCA_027459545.1 Candidatus Parcubacteria bacterium
GATTAGATCTTCCGGCTGTCGTACGCCCAGTGAAGGACGGCCTGTCGCTGCCGCCTCCGGCATTCGAGATCGCCCGGTTCGCAGTGCTTCCGAATCGCAGCCACGTGTCGGGCGATCGCCCGCCAGCGTCGAATCTGCCGGGCGTCGTCCGCGGTCCTGCGGCCCAGGTAGTAGCGGCAATACCACTGAAACCACCCGCGGGGATCCTGCGTGTGGATCCAGCCGCTGCGGCGCCAGATGCCGAGCGACTGCGAGGCGTTCACGCCAAAATAGTTCAGGCGCGCGTCATGCCGCTCGGCGCAGAGCTTCGCGTGAGTGAACCAACTTCGCGGGAACTCCTTCCGGCAGTCCGTCATGTACTTCCCGCCGAACACGCCGAGCCGCAGCATCTCTTTCGGGGTCAGATCCGGCGTGAACCCCGGCGCGAAGTTCCGCCCGACCGGCTCGGTGCGCCAGTAGGCGTAGCCGCGCTGCATGCGATCGTTGACGATGACTCTCTTCCTCATCGCCATCACACTTGATTCCGGAGCATCAGCTCG